>NZ_JACIYL010000398.1 GCF_014359955.1 Thermogutta sp.
GTTTGTATCGCTGTGTTCGTCTCCGGGCTGGCAATAGCAGCCTGGCAGTTTGCCCGACAAGAAAAGCGGGAACCTCCCGACAATCCCTGGCGGCACGTTCCGCCTCCCCCTCGGCATGTGGACCATACCCCGTTTATCCCGGCGGGTTTAAAAACGGGTCCCGAGGTGACGAAGATATGTCTCTCATGTCATCCCAACGCGGCCAAGGAGGTCATGGCCACGGACCACTGGACGTGGGCCGGCCAGAAAGTTAAGGACCCGGCAACCGGAAAGACCATCTACGTCGGGAAATTAAACCTCATCAACAACTTCTGCATCGCAGCCCTCCCCAATATTCAGGCCTGTTCGGCGTGCCATGCCGGTTACGGCTGGAAAGATCCTCACTTTGACTTTAGCCGGGAAGAAAACGTTGATTGCCTCGTCTGCCACGACCAGACCAACACCTATCAGAAAGGACTCGCAGGGCTTCCCAAACCAGATGTGGACCTTACGGCGGTTGCGCGGAGTGTGGGGCGTCCCACCCGGCTCAACTGCGGCCAGTGCCATTTCAAAGGAGGTGGTGCCGACGCCGTCAAGCACGGTGATCTCGATGGAACGATGTACTTCCCGCCCGAGCGTATCGACGTGCACATGGGGCGTTTGAAATTCCAGTGTGTGGATTGCCATCGCACACAAAAACATCAAATCCCGGGTTGCGCGATGTCAGTATGCATCGAAAAACCCGCACGGGTTTCCTGTACGGATTGCCATAGTGAAAAGCCGCACGGCAACGAGAGGCTTGACTTTCACACAGCCACCGTAGCGTGTCAGACGTGCCACATCCCCAAGATGGCCATCGATGCACCGACGAAGATGTATTGGGACTGGTCGGCTGCGGGTCGCGACGATATCCCCGAGGATCCCCACTTCTATTTGAAGCAGAAGGGAAGGTTTGTTTACGCGCAAAATATCAATCCCGAATATTGCTGGTACAACGGGCGCGGGGAGCGGTATCTAACCGGGCAGAAAATCGATCCTACCCATGTGGTCCAGATCAATCGGCCTCTCGGTGGTCCCGGAGATCCCGAAGCCAAAATCTGGCCGTTCAAGGTGCATCGGGGAAGGCAGATCTACGACAAACAGTATCTTTACCTTCTGACGCCGCGGACCTGGGGACCCGGTGGTTACTGGACAGAGTTTAACTGGGATCTGGCCTGCCGCCTTGGGAGCCAGGACACCGGCTTGCCGTATAGCGGTCAGTACGGCTTCGTGGATACGGAAATGTATTGGCCGCTCTCCCATATGGTTCAGCCCAAGGAACGTGCCCTGCAATGTGCCGATTGCCACGGACCGGGCGGGCGACTCGATTGGAAGGCCCTGGGATACGACGGTGACCCGATGTTTCGTGGCAATCGACACATGACGGGGCTTGTGGAACGGTGAAATCGGGGACGCACAAAAACTTCGCTATCATTCCTTCGACCATTGAAGGATCTGCCACCATGGGGATGACGAAAACGAATCGGGTCTGGCGAGTGGTGCGTAACACCGTTGCTGTGGCGGCGCTCTTCTTGATGGGGCGCTTTCCAGAACGGTGCATACTTGCCACTGAATCGCCGCAATCGAAAGCGCAACAAAATCTCACTGAGGTCACACATCGACCGGTTCCCCTGCTCGACGCGAATGGCCGCAATGTGATTGCCAGCGGGCAACCTGTCTCTGCGGAGCGAACTTGCGGGGCCTGTCACGATACCCAGTACATCAGCGATCATTGTTACCATGCCGATCTGGGGATCAGACGGTGGTTTCGGCCGGGCCAATCGGAACGCGCCGCTCATGCCTGGGATTACACAAGCGGCGGGGTAGGGGGGTGGAAGCCGTTTTTCTACCAACGCCTCTCGCCGCCTGGCGAGAGCAAGCCTGATCTGGGGCTTGCGGACTGGCTCCGCACATACGGTTTCCGGTATGTGGGGGGGCGGCTGGGGCAATTTGGCTTCGGCAACGAACCGCTGACGAAGCGTGGCAAAACTGCGCAAGAACAAGCGGCCGCCGCAAGCGATACAGCCGCTGATGGTACTCAGGTAGAAAAGTCTGCCTCGGAAACGACGGCTTCAGCAACGCCGGGAAGCCACTCAGGATTAACCTGGGATCCCGACCTGATGTCGACGCTCTCTGGTAATCAACCCGTGCGGTGGGATTGGAGGAGTTCAGGCACGCTGGAGATGAACTGTTTCGTGTGCCATCTCCACTCGCCGGATAATACAGCTCGTGTCGAAGAAATAAAAGCCGGGCGTTTTGCCTGGGCGGTTACGGCCACCTTGGCCAGGACCGGTGCCGTCATACGCAAAGGCACACAATGGGAATACAACAAGCAGGCGTTCGATGAACGCGGTGCCGTGGTGGCTCAAAGTTTTCGCATTGAACGCCCCACCGCCGAGCAGTGCGGCCAGTGCCACGGAAAAGTCGTCGGTCCCCACGAACAACTCTCTTGCCTGGAAATAAGCTGGTCCGACTGGTCCACGCTCACAAAGGGTCAGGTTTTTTCGGCCCAGCGGATAAGCGATTCGGAACTGAACATCGCTGGAAAGAAGAATCTGATTCGCCCCTGGGATATTCATGCGGCGTCCCTTCTGGATTGTCGCCACTGTCATTTTTCGCTGGACAATCCGGCGCTCTTTGAGCCACCGGCGCGGGGTCGGCCGAAGCACCTCCGATTCGAACCGCGGCGTTTGTCCTTTGCGGAGTATCTGGAGCGTCCGAGTCATCAATTTGCCAAAGGGGACACCGCGCAGGGGAAGATTGCTCCCGAGTTTACCGGTACAATGCGGACCTGCCGGGACTGCCACGACGCCACCGCGGCCCATGAGTGGTTGCCCTTCCGGGCGGTGCACCTCGCCCGACTGGAATGCGAAACATGCCACATCCCCGCAGTTTACGCCCCTGCGCTGGAGGCAATCGATTGGTCTGCCCCTGCCGACGGTCAGCCTTTTTTGCAGTGGCGAGGAGTCACCTGGTCCAGCTCGACGACGGTCCCCGTGATCACAGGTTTTCGGCCTGTCATTCTTCCGCGAAAGGCCATGGACGGCGAGATCAGACTTGGGCCGTACAATCTCGTGAGGGCGAGTTACTGGGTCGAGGCCGGAGCAAGCCCCCGACCGGTGAGCCTGCGGGACTTGGAAGCCATTCTTTCTCGTCCGGCTCACAATCCCGAAAGTAAAAGCGGTGAGAGTTCCCCCGTTTTTTCGACAAGTTATCGACGCCGCCTCCCGCCCCGCTATTCCACGACAGAACTCGCTACCCAACTCAAGAATGTCGGCGTGACCTCCCCAGAACACGTCGTGGAAATCTGGCCGTTCGGCATTCACCACGGTGTGGCGCCGGCACGGTTGGCGATCCGCCAGTGTGAGACGTGCCACAGTTCGCGATCTTTGCTTGGGCAAGCGTTCTCTTTGGGCAACGTTCAGGATGACGACAATTCCCGCGGGGCACGCATCGTTCCGGGCAGTGGAATTCCGGAAGCCTACAGGCTCGAAATTTCTTGGTCGTCGGACAACCCGGCGTTGATTTTGACCCCGAACCCGGAAAAAGCAGGTTTCTACATTCTGGGGAAAAGCCGGCACAACTGGGTGGACTGGCTCGGATTTCTTGCTTTCCTGGGAGTCGTGCTGACAATCGGCGTCCACACGTCGTTTCGAGTTTTTCCATCCCTGTCGTTGCTCAAAAGTTTTCGTCGACAGGATTGACAAAGCGAACGGTAACAAACCCGGCACATATATTCACGGACAAGAGGCGTGATCATGCAGAAAGAGCTGATTTATACGCTTTACGAAAGATTTTGGCACTGGTTTCAGGCGGTCATGATCCTGACGCTTCTTTTTACCGGTTTTTCTGTGCATTATTCCGGAAGCGCCGGCGTCATTCCATTTGCGACGGCCGTTCGACTGCACAATGTCGTGGGCTGGCTGCTGGTGATCAATGCTTTTCTGGGGTTTTTCTACTACCTGACGACGGGCACTCTGAGACAACTCATACCGGAACCGCGTGAGTTGC
>NZ_JACIYL010000399.1 GCF_014359955.1 Thermogutta sp.
ACCTGGCGCGTCCGCGGCTTCCGGGGACCCTTCTTGCACACTGGCCAGCCGGATAATACCTCGTACATTGACAACCTGCCCGGGACGGTAAATCGGGCGATCCGTGTAGATCAGCCCCCGGTCGGTCAGTCCCCGCGCCGGCGCAATCCCATCGAGGCTCAACTCGTTGCTGGCGACATGCCCGTCTGCAATCGCCAGAACGCTCACATCCTGAGAAGAAGGGCCCGGCAGCCGTCCCAGATAGATTCCTTCTTCGTTGGTCCGCACTTCCTGGAGTTGCCCGTCACCCGCGGCGACAAGCAGGCGGACACCCGCCCAGGGCTTGGTTTCGCGCATGTTCTCGGCGAACACGAACAGCTCATCGCGGGACGATTTGACAATGAGATCGAGGTCGCTCTGGAGCAGCAGGGTGGTGACCTCCAGCGTCTGACTGCTGATATTGACCGCGGCCACCCCGGCCTTTTCACCTCCAGGCAAGGCCACGGGTATGAACGTTTCCAGCTCGACATACGGCTTGTAATTGGGAATTGTGACTTCGCGCTTCTCGTCGGGATCAATGAGCGCCAAATCCAGGTGCTCAACTCCCTGCAAGCTGCGGTATTTGCGGAAATAGGCCTCCGGATCCAGCCGATAGATGGCAACGGTCACTTTTTCGATGTTGCGGGTGACGAGCCGGATCTTCGGTGTTTCATCGGACCGATACACTCGCACGGTCTCCGCCACCAAGGTCCGCGCCGTCAGCCTGGCCATGGCGTTTTCGGCCGCAGGCGCCATAGGTCCGGTGACTTTGCGGTAGTACTCGAGTGCCTTTTCGGCGTCGAGGAGTTTTTCCTCGTACACCTGAGCGATGGCGTAGATCGCGTTTTGGCCCCACGTGTTTTCGGGATACTTGTCCGCCAGTTGCTGCCAGCGGCGGATAGCCTCCTCGTAATTCCTCTGTCTGAGGGCAATCGTCCCCAACGTGAAGAGAATCTGCGGTGCCCGACCGTCCAACGGATGCGCCGCCAGAAATTTGCGGAAAGCTGTTTCGGCCTCGGGATACTTTTCCGCCACGTACAGACTCGCTGCCTCCTGATATTCGGCGTCAATGATCAGCGTTTGGGCCTCACTCCACCGGGGGTGTGTGGGAAACTGTTCAACGAAGGTTCGCCAGCTCTCGATGGCTTGGGCGAAACGCTGCTGGCGGAGATACACCGTTCCCAAAAGAAAGATCGCCTCCGCCCGCTCGGGGCTTTTTTCCGCCCGGGGATCGGCCAGGAATTCCGTGAGGACTTTTTCCGCCTCGTCCCAGTGGTGGAGGTGTGCGTATCCCTGAGCCATTTGCAGATAGGCGGCTGGCACCCGCCTGTCCTTGGGAAAGCGCTCCAGAAACTGTCTCAGATAGTTGACGCCCTGACTGAGGTCCTCATCCGTGTTTGGTGATGGCATGTCCCGGGTTTCGGCCAGACGAAACGCCGCCGTGGCGACTTCCTCGCTGGGTTGATCGCCAAACTTGCTGAGTAAATCCTCCCAGACCCGGCGGGCCTCTATGCTGCTGCTCATCGCCAGCAGGACTTCGCCCAAATAGAGTCGCGCCTGGATCTCGCGCACATCACCAGGAAATCGTTGGAGAAAGGCGCGATAAGCCGTCACCGCTTGCGCCCACTCCCACGCCAGATGGTGGCACCGGGCAATCTGAAAGGCAATCCGCGCCTGGAGAGACGGGCTGGGATTCACCTCCAGCGCCTTGGTGTAAAACTCCCGTGCTTTGCTATAATCCGGTTTTTCTTCCAACGGATTGGTGGGCTGAAAATACCGGTCGGCAAATTCAATATAGATGGTGGCCAGCTCGTCACTGCGCGCGGGTGAGAGGACACGCTGAGCCTCGTCGCGATAGATGGCCTCGGCTGCGGCAAAATCGCCCTTGCGTGCCAAAGCGAGCGCCTGCCCAAAACGAAACCAGTACCGCCACGCACTTTTCGGGAAATCCTTTTCTGCCTGTCGAAAGACCTCCACCGCCGCGTCGTACTGTTGCTGAAGATAGAGTGCCCGACCTTTCAAATACACGAGATAATCCGGTTGCGCGGGTTTTCGGGCCAGTTCCTCGTCGATGAGGTGTACCGCCTGATCGTAACGGTGGTCCTGGATCGCCTCGGCGATGGCACGCGGCACCGCGGGCAAACCGGCAAGGCGTTCCAGCCGCACCTCGGGAGCTTCCGAAGAGGGGGACTCCGCCCCAAGAAGAATGGTTGCTCCGCACAGCACCAGCACACTGAACAGCAGACCACCGGCCAGATAAGAGTTCATCCGCAGCATGGCCGACACTCCCTTCTGCGCTCGGGCAAATGTGTTTTCCGAAAAGGAAAAGCGGCTGACATTAATCAATTATGGCACACAGGTGGACAGGGCAGATGCACCTGCCCCCGCGTCCTTCGACCTATGGGAAACCCCTTGGAGGGGGTCGCTTCCGCGCAGACCGGCCACCGCGGCCCCGGTGATGGCGAATGAACCGTGTCTTGTAACGGCTCTTCTTGCGGTATTGGTGATGCAGCCCGCTCGGCCGCGGCTCGACATTGTTTAGACGCAGAAAGCTCGCCGCTCGTTCCCGCTGACTGCGACGCGGGAAGACATTCCCGGCCCGGGGTTCTCTCGGGAGGGGAATCACTCCTGCGGTTTGGGACGAAACGGGACGGACCACCCGGGGGCTTTGCGGACGAACTTCTGCACCCGCTTGCCGATAATATCGCAGGCATAAATGTTGCCTTGGGAGTCGAGAGCGATCCCATGGACCCAGTTCAGTTCGCCGGGTTTTTCTTTGCCATCTTCGCCCTTGGGAACCGTCCAGAGCTGGCGCAATCGGCCGCTGGGATCAAATCGCATGAAAAGCTGGTCCTTGGGGGGACAGCTCAGCACTTCGTCGGTTTCCCGCCATTCCATGGGTGAACAGCCGCACACCCAGATCTGGTCATCCGCGGTGACCCAGAAACCCCAGGGAACAAGGAGGTCCTGCCATACGTCGAGCAACTTCCCCGACTGGTCGAAGACCTGTACCCGGGCGTTGTTGCGATCCGCCACGTAGAGTCGGCCTTGGGAATCCACAACGATGGCGTGAGGGAGATTAAATTCTCCCGGCTGCGTGCCCATCTTGCCCCACTCGCCCACATATTGGCCTTCGGCATCGAAGTGGACTACCCGCGCGTTCCCGTAACCGTCCGTCACGAAGACATGGCCTTCCGGCGTGATGGCCATATCGGTGGGCTTGTAGAAATGAGTCTTGTCGCAACCGGGCTCGCCGGGGGTTCCCAGGATGCGGAGGATCTTGCCCTTTTGATCCAGTTCATAGACCGCATGATTGCCCACATCGCACAACCACACGTGTCCGCGATGGTCGATCTTGATGCTGTGGGCGAGCATTCCTTGGAGATACTTGCCGAAGACTTCCTCTCCCCAGGTGAAAAGCAATTTTCCCGTTGCCGCGTCATAAACGTGGACAGGGGGAATGGCTCGGGTGTACACCCACACCCGATCTTGTTTGTCCACAAAGACGGATGGCGTTTGCCCCCATACCAGACTTTCCGGTTTCTGGGGCCAGGTGGGATCGACAAAGTAGCATGTGGAGAGCGTGACCCGCGGATAGGGGACCTGCTGGGCCAGATTGGGGACGTTCTGTTCGCGAGAGGCGGTCTGTTCAGCGGCAGGGGTCGCACCGATTCCGCTCAATAAAATGATCAGTCCCAGAGTAGTGGCGGCCTTCCGGACGCAGCGCAACAGGGTAGGGGCACATCTCATGGCACAAGCTCCCTGAAAACCGACTTATTGTTCCGCGGTCGTTTCCAAAGTTGCCGTCATTGTGGTGGAATTGAAAGGAAAAGTAAAGCGCGGGAAGAAGGAACCTATCCCCACTTTTTGGAAGGATGGTGAGAAGCGATCACGGGCCGCGAGCCTGGCGGTGTTGGGACCCTGAGCATGTGCCGAAGTTTATATCTGGAGTGCGGGGCTTTAGCCCCGCTTTCGGCGCGGGACTTCAGTGCCCGCCGAAGGCA
>NZ_JACIYL010000004.1 GCF_014359955.1 Thermogutta sp.
TATCAGACCGCGCCACCGGCGTGTCGTCGTGACGATCTTCGGCGAATAAATTTTCGACCAAAATCATTACAAAGCCAATCATAAAAATAACAATTCAACACTCAATCAAAATCAAATGGAGTCGAAACCGTTTCCCGTACTCGACCGGTGGCGTAAAATATGACAGCGGTGCATGCACACCTGAAATTTTTTGAGGGGCCGGGTCGGCAACATGCTCGTGCTTTCACGCAAGTGTAACGAACAGATTGTGATCGGCGACGACATTATTATCACCGTGGTGGCCATCAAGGGTGGGACCGTGCGCCTCGGGATCGAAGCGCCACCTCACGTTTCCGTCCATCGCGAAGAGGTGCTTCGGGCCATTCGCCAGGCGATGGAGAATCGCAACTCGATGGGCGAGAACAACCAGGCGCCCGGTAGCGATAGCGTGTGATTGGCCGCTTGGTCCAGCCGATCTTTCTCGCTTTTCTTTTTGCGGCGCGGTTCACGTCGGTTTTTTTACGATCCTGTGGGCAGCCAGAGTCATGCGCTCCTGGGAAGTCCTCAAGTCGTCGGACGATTGACACCTCGGTACAATTGTCTGAAATTTCACGGACACGGAGTCCTCGGAAGCGAGCAACGAGTTCAGTACAATCTTGAAGAGTTACGTAACGCGAGATCCAATCCAAGGGAGTTGGCAATGGTCAAAGCTGTTTTGGAAACGTCTATCCCCGGCCTTCAAAAGCGACAAGGCAAAGTTCGCGACATTTACGATTTGGGCAGTCATCTTTTGCTCATCAGCACAGATCGGATCTCGGCATTCGACTGGGTCTTGCCGACGCCGATCCCCTCGAAAGGACAGGTTCTCAATCAACTTTCTGCATTTTGGTTCAAGTTACTGGGTGAACCGAACCATCTCGTGACGGTCAACCTGGACGAGATGCCACTTCCCGAACAAACCGACCGGGAAATGCTGGTCGGCCGGACCAGTTACGTGCGAAAGACGAAAGTGATCCCGATCGAGTGCGTCGTTCGGGGATACATCTCCGGTTCCGCCTGGAAAGAGTACTGCCAACGCGGAACGGTGTGCGGAATCCAGCTTCCGCCGGGTCTCAAGGAAAGCGACGAACTTCCCGAGCCGATCTTCACGCCCGCCACGAAGGCGGAGACGGGCCATGATGAAAACATCACCTTCGAGCAAATGATCGAAATCGTCGGCGAGCAACTCGCGGTAGAACTCCGGGAAAGAAGCCTCCGTATCTACAAGCGAGGAGCCGCGTACGCTAAAGAACGGGGCATTATCATCGCGGACACCAAATTTGAGTTCGGACAAGAGGACGGGCAGATTTTGCTCATCGACGAGGTGTTCACTCCGGACAGCTCGAGATTCTGGCCGGCCGACTCGTACACCCCCGGGCGAGGTCAGCCCTCGTTCGACAAGCAGTTTGTGCGGGACTGGTTGGAAAGCGCTGGATGGGACAAGAACAGTCCGCCACCGGAACTTCCAGATGACGTTGTGCAGAAAACGCGGGAAAAGTATATAGAGGCCTTCGAGCGATTGACTGGAGAAAAATTCCCATTTGCCTGATCGACGCGGGTCATCGCGCGTCGAATGTCGATTATTGCCTTACGGGAAGGACTGAGCAGAGCCTATGCCACTGTACGAGATCGAAACCGAGTATCACATCATCATTACCTGGGCTGATGATGAAGAATCGGCGAAAAACGTGGTGCGGGAAAACTATCCCCGCGAGGCCATTATCAGAATCGCGAAACGTCCCAGGAACAGTTGGGTCATCTCCAAGGCCGGGCTGGGGATTGTAGGCAAGACCGACCCCTGCCATATCGCTCGGGAATGCCTTGCCCGAGCGGCGGGAGACAAAATCCATGCGATCCGCCTTTACATGCAAGAGACCGGCGCCGACCTGGAACGAGCCAGGAAGGTCATCGAGTCGAACATGATCATGGGCTGGTAGCAGCGTGGGGCGGCTTGCCTTGCTCCCGGCCAGCATGTCTCGGAGCCGCTTCAGATTCCCGCAACGCTCCGTTTTTCCTGGACCTTCAGGACCAGGATAACGGCCGATTTCGTTTCGGTCGGCTTGTATCTTCGCTGCACAGGGTAACTGATATTGAAGTGACTCTGACTCCACCGGACCAAACCACCAAGCGCACTGAATTGCGGTGAGAAAAGGCGGAGAGGCAGGTGGTTGCTTCTGTTCTGCATTGCCGGTGAAGCGTTCCGGGCGTTGTGTTTCTTTTTGGTCTGTTGCTCGACTTCTTTCCACGCGCCAATCCCACTCCTGTCTGCGACCGATCGCGCCACCAGCACGGACACTGTTTCGACCATTCCTGTCGAAACATGGGACACACAGCTTCCGCACACTGTTTCCGAATTCCAATCAGCCACCTCCTGTGAAGTTCCCCGAGATTCGCAGCCACCTTGGGCAGTCCTGGCAGTGAACCAAGCATTTGGGACTGGTCAAGCGGTCCACAGCATCGGCGATGCCCAGAACTTCGAAGAAATCGATCGCCCGGCGGTCTTTTTTGAACGGGACGCTTTTCACGGAATACAGGATCGCCCACAATACAATTCCGTGACAGATCGCCAGCTCACCGACCGGTTCTCGCTTGTTGGAATCTTTTCGCAACCGGTACGGATGAGGTCACCCATCCCCGATTATCCGACTACAGGTAACGTGGAAATGAATCGGCGTATTGCACTGAAACACCTATCACCCTTGATCAGCATCCTGACGGCGGTCATTGGGGCCAGTGCGGGCCTGGCCGAAAATCATCCACATCCGCGGCTCAATGTCGATCTCGCTCACCACTGGTCGGCAGTCCTGCTTGCAGAGCAGGCGATACCCAACACCGGAACGGGAAGCGGAGTGCAACAATCCCGGCCTTCGGCCGCGCAACTGCGTCCCGAGTTGGACAACCGTCTGAAAACCGCCCTTCGCCGCAATTTTCAGCAGACCGATCGCATCATCAGTCTGCAATCGCTTTTGGAGCGCTACTCACGGCGAGAGGATCTCACACGTGCCGTCAAGACTTACTGGACTGTCGTGCGACTTGTCGCTTCGGTCGACATGCTTTCACAGTCCCTTTCGGAATTGGAGACGTTCCCGTGTCCGCCAGAACGACGTCCCTATCTCGAAGGTCTTAAAGGCGGCATCACCGGGCAACTCATCGATTTGCGTGGTCAACTGGCTGCGGCACAATTCGAACTGGCTGCTTGGGCTGGCGTGACGGATGCCCAAGGGCGAGTCTTTCCAGATGACATTCCCCACACCGGTGGCTACAACACGTATATTGACTCTCTGTTTCACGGCCAGGCCCCATTGGAAGTCCGCAAAATAGATGAACTTCTTCCACTGGTCCGGCAGTCCATCTATCTCCACTTCGTGGCGGCTCGAAGTGCTCGCGATGCGTGGCTGGCCTACCGTGATGCGGCCAACGCAGGTGCGCCCAATGTTGAAGCGGCCATGCAGATGTGGCACCTGGCCATTACTGAGAACCTCCGTTGCCTGGAGGCCGTTGAGCGGTACAACGAATTGATCCTCGAATATATCCTTGAATTACGACGTTACGGTCAAGCGCCGAGCAACATCCTGCCCATGCTCCTCGAGGAGGGCAGCCGCCGCGTGGTCTCCGGGGCCGCCGCGGGATCAACCCCCGCCAGCCGCAACACCGGGGATGCCGCGACCTCGGCGCGACAGGCCGACTTATCCGCCGAAAGGTTGCCTTTTGCTTGCAAGAATCTGGGGCCGTTCACCCCGTTGGATCGCCCACAAACGCTCATCTGCCGTCTGATCGCTTTTCGGGAGTCCGCTACCGTGGAAACCCCAGAATTAACGAAAGGCTTTTTCAGCTCCATCACGGCCACACGGCTTGAGGATTTCGTCAAGGAGCTTGCACGCTTCTGCACGGCAGAATCAATGCAGATTCGAGCAGATAAGACTTTGACGCTGTCCGAATATCTGTCCAATAGCTCGGGCCAAACAGAAGATCGCCGAGTGCGCACAATTCAGTATTGGGAGGTCGTGGAAGCCCAGGACAGGCTTTTCGTACTCATCAAACAATCGGCGGTATTATCGGAGCTTTTCCGCGTGGCGCTCCGAGAAGCCGAGCGTCCGGGAGGGGCCGAACTGGTGCTCCAGATTCACGCAGAAAGAAATGCCGCCGACGCAGCGCTTCAGGACGCCCACGCCGACCTTCTGGAAAAGCAATTCATCCTCAAGAAAAACATCCCGACCTCCGACATCGATCTGACGGCAGTCACGCCGCCCTTTGCCGGTGCGTACGACACGCGATGGAGCGAACTTGCCCCTTACATCACTCCGGCCCAGCGCGTCCATCTGGGAAAGATTGCGTATCGGCTGCCGGGTATCTATGCGGCGATGGCGCAGACCGCATCGGCGCTCCTTTCTGCCGATCTCGCGCGCCAGCGCGATGCCGAGGCTTATTTGCGGGGCCAAATCCCTTTGAACACTGTTCTCGCGTCCGTGCAGCTCGAATTTGACCTCTGGTTACAATTCATTGAAGGAGTCGGCCAGTACAACAGGGCGATTGCACAGTACGCAGCGAGTTGCCTGCCTTTGGCTTCGTTGAACGATTACCTCAAGGCTATCGGTGTTCAGTAGTACCAGCGAAGAAGCCAACATGTCGCGCTTTAATATGCTTGAGCACCATCCGAATAGTGTCGCCAGCAACACGATCCCATCGCTGATGCTGCAACCAGCCGGGGAAATTCGGAAATGCGTTCCCTGCGAAGCCAATCCCGTGAGTCTGGCCGTGCGGATTGGGCCGCTCGAAATTTCTCCCCCTTTATTTCAGGCGCCCATGGCTGGTTACAGCAACTATGCATTCCGACAGCTTTTGCGACGACTGGGCGGCGTCGGGCTACTCTGCACGGAGATGGTCAGTGCCAGAGGGTTCCTCGAACTCGATCGCCGCTATGGCAAATTGCCTGAAAGACTGTGGGGCGTGCGCGAAGAACCACGTCCCGTCGCCGTTCAAATCTGGGATAACGATCCCGATAAACTGGCTCAGGTCGCCGAAAGGCTGGTGGAAGATTTTCATGTGAGCTCGCTAGACCTTAATTTCGGGTGTCCGGCGGAGCAGATCACCAAAGGTGTGGCCTGCGGCGCGTATCTTCTGAAAGATCCGGAACTGGTCGGCAAAATCGTCTCCAGGATCGTGCGCACGGTGTCGCCCGTCCCGGTGACCGCCAAAATGCGGTTGGGCTACACCGACCATCAACTGACCGCTTGCGAAGTGGCCCGGGTTATTGAGCAGGCAGGCGGCAGTGCTGTCTTCGTCCATGGGCGAACAGCACAGCAGAAGTACCGGGGGACGGCCAACTGGGAACGAATTGCTGAAGTGAAGGCCGCTGTCCGGCGCATTCCCGTTATTGGCAACGGCGATATTCGCTCGGCGGCCGATGCCGTCAATAATCTGAAACGCTATGGTCTGGACGGAGTCATGATTGGTCGGGCTGCCCTTTTCCGACCATGGATCTTCCGCGAAGCAGCGGCCCTGCTCGCCGGAAAAACACCTCCCCCGGAACCAACCCCAGAGGAACAATTTGATCTTATTCGCGAACAGTACGAAGTACTCATCGGCCAGTTCGGCTCCCCAAAAGCGACCATTCTCATGAAGCAGTTTCTTTGCCGCTTTATCGCCTTTCGGCCAGGCTCCAAGCATCTGCGGGTGAACGTCCTCCATCTGAGCGAACCGCACGAAATCCTCGAGGCGGTCCGCCGATTTTTGCTGCAGACGGAGTACCCCGCATACCTGCCCGGCTCGCGTGATTCGACGGTTGTCGATTGAATCCGTAACCTCCGCTGAAGCAGCGAAGACTATCCAAGCCCCCGCAAGGCTTTCACAGCTTTTCCACGTGACGCTGCCACGTCGCCATGTCGGTTCCAGGAGCTTCAGTCCCGGGCTTCACCGAGCCAGCCTTCGCGCACGGCACCACTGGGCGAAACCTGCCACACGTGGCCTGTCTGGACGTCGAGCGCAGTGAGCCAACCGCCGCCATAGCAATAGGTATCGATGCAGACAAGATAGCCAAGATTGAGAATTTCCCCATTTTTCTGTGCCGTGTGCCCGGTGATGGCGACTTTTCCAGAAATATGGGGTCCCGGAAGATATTCGCGCAGCGAGCACCAGCGGAGTATGGTTCCATCCAGCATGTTCAGGGGGCGATGTTCATCGTAGTTCGCGTGGACGAAAAAGTGGTTTTCCGTCTCGTAGTAGGAAACACAACTTTTCAAAAAAGCGATGTGCTCCCCCGGAATCTCTTCCACCGTAGCACAACCGTAAGAGGCCAAAGTCGCGGTCCCACCGAAGATCAACCAGTCCTGAAACGCTTCTTTGTCACCATCAAGAATGTTGAGCAGCATTTCGTCGTGGTTGCCCAGGATGGGCACCAGAGTGACATGCTGCTGAAGCCGGATCAACAGATCGACAACACCACGGCTATCAGGCCCGCGATCTATGTAGTCGCCCAAGCCGACAATGATGTCGGAGCTTTCTGGACCGATCCAATCCAGAAGGCGTTCCAGCACGTGCCGGTAACCGTGAATGTCTCCGATAGCAATGATGCGCTTCACTGAACAACCACAGTTTTACTCTGACAAAGCAGTTGCTTACTGACAACGGAGGAACGACACATTTCGGCAAGGAGCGGCATCCCCCCACTGGTGAATGCAGACGCGTCCGCCCAGACGACGGGCAGCCCCTTGCCCTTTTTACGCGAACCAGCAACGCAGGGTTTTTGGTCGCTTTCATCCAGTCACGGGGCTGTGAGTGGCCAGGAAAATCTGCGTGAGGTGGAAGAACACCGGAGCCGCGAAGCAAAGTGAGTCGATCCTGTCGAGAACTCCGGTATGCCCCGCCACGAGGGTCCCGTAATCCCTCACGCCGCGATCTCTCTTGATGGCAGACATGGTGAGGCTTCCTGCAAACGCAGCCACGGAAATCGCCAGAGAGAGAGCCGCCGCAATCCACACAGAATCGAAGGGTGTCACCCACCAAAGCATGGCGCCCACCAGCGTCACACTTGCCGTCCCTCCAAGGAGCCCTTCCCACGTCTTGGTTGGATTAATCTCCGGTACAATCACGTGACGACTGGGAAGCTGCGACCACGCAAAATGAAGTGCATCGCTGAGCTGAGCCATAAATACCAGGAAGAATAATAACCTCAGGTTGTAGGCATCGTTACCGAAGTCAATACTCGTTAATATGGCCGGCGCGTAGCTCAAACAATAGACACAGATAAGTAATCCCATTTGAATTTTGGCCGTTCTTTCAAGGAATCTTTTCGGGTCGCCGGAAAGGGCGATTCGGGTGTGAATGAAAAGCAACGCATATACCGGGATGATGATCGCAAAGAGTTCGTAACGTGCCAAACCCACCAGAACATACTGTGCGGGCGTGCAAAGGACAAACACCCAGAAAAGAGCCCGGTGATCGCCCGGTCGAGTTGGCGTCAATGTGATAAACTCGCGGAGACTCCAAAACGAGATCATGCCGAACAGGACGATGGTCGCCGTCTTGCCGAGGATCATCGCCCCTGCCAATCCTGCAAAAAGCAACCACCAGGCTCTCAGACGACCGGAGAGACTGTCCACGATGTCCGGATTGATCGCCTCGCTTCGCCCTTTTCGCAGAACCTGGACCACCACAGTGGCCACGATCAAAAGAAGCAAAACCCCGCCTAAAAGACCCCATGTGATGACATCCATGGATCGCGACACCTCAGCGAGGCTGAAAAGAACACCCGCGCGAGTTCAATCCCTCCGCCTCTTCCCGGGGAACGCTATTTTTTCAGAACGATGATCTGGCGTCCAATGCGGCTGGCCACTTCCAATTTAATGCCCTTTTCGAGATTACCTTTTTTCAACGCCTTCTGCCAATCATCCACATTACGGATTGGCTGGTCTTCCACCTGCACAATAACCATCCCCGTTCTCAGGCCCGATTTTTCCCCCGGTTTACCGGGATCTGCATGGACAACGACCACTCCTTCCGTCACGCGCACTCCCGTGGCCTGCCCGATGTCGGGGTCGAAATCCATCAAGATAAGCCCGAGTTCCCGATCATACGTCCGTCGCCGATTCACTTCAGAAGATTCTTCTGAAGCACGTTGCTTAAGTCGCTCCGCCAACTCCTGTTCCGAGGGCGATTCCTCCAAGGTGACCTCGATCTCGATCGGCGCTCCATCGCGAAGTAACCGAATTTTGTGTTTTTGGTCGATGGCCGCCCGTTCCACCAGCTCCTGAAGCGTCGGAACATCCGTCACGGGATACCCGTCAAACTCCGTCACGATATCGTTGCGTCTGAGTCCTGCCTTGTCCGCTGGCCCATCCGGCAGCACCTGCCGAATGACCACAGCGCTGGGCTGCGTCCCGCTCTTCCCGTTGCTTCCAGTTTGAGCCGGTCGCGGCAGGAGCACTTCATCGAGAGTCACGCCCAGATATGCGCGGCGAACCCTCCCGTGAGCCAAAAGCTCCGAACTGACCCATTTCACCAGGTTAATCGGGATGGCAAACCCGACCCCCTGGTAACCACCGCTTCTGGAAAAGATAGCGGTATTGATTCCCACGACCTCCCCTTCCAGGTTAACCAGAGGCCCCCCGGAATTGCCAGGATTGATGGCGGCGTCGGTCTGAATGAACCGGACCCGCCCGATGGACCGCAGGCTCCGTCCTTTGGCGCTTACGATCCCAGCGCTGACCGTCCCTTCCAGTTCAAAAGGGTTGCCAACCGCCAGGACCCATTCTCCGATGTCCAATTGATCTGAATCTCCTAATTGGGCGGCCGGGAGCGGCTCGGTTGTCTCGACCTGCAGGACAGCCAAATCGCTCAGCTCGTCAGTTTTTTTGTCGATCACGGGCAACTCGCGTCCATCGAACAGGCGAACCGTGACAACGTCTCCCCCCTCGATGACGTGCCGGTTTGTTACAATCACCCCCCGCGGATCGATAATCACGCCGGCCCCCAGCCCCATATCAGGGTTCCGGGGGATGTCGAACTGAAAGCCGGGCTCGTCAGGATTCGAATCGTTATCACCCCACGGCAACCCGGGAATCGACCGCCGGGGCCGCGCTTCTCGCGTCGTGGCCGTGCGAATCGTCACCACGGTCGGCAGTACTTTCTTGGCCGCCAGGCGAAAGGCGAGAGACAATTTTCTGGCCTGCTGAATAGCCTCCGTTTCGTCGTCTTCAGCCCGCACAATTGTTCCGCCAAGCGTCGCACACAGCACAGACAGCACCAGAAGTCGCGTTCCGACAGCGATCCAGGTCAACCGCTTTTCGCCGGCGACGCATTGACGCTCACAGTTTCGGCCATCGCTGATCATGATGAGAACTCCTCAGCCCATGCTGATTTTTGTTTCATGCCGGAGACCGCCTCCATTGTGCAAGTTTACGACACATTTCCAGGTAGAATCAACCGACCTTCGGCGACAGCCTTCACCAAAGAAAGGGTGTTACGGTGCCAGATTGGGGCTACTCCCGGCCCGTCACGAACAGTTGGTCCCCCGCCACCTCCTCCGAGCGACCGAGAATCGCGGCCGTGGCATGACTGAAGGAACCTTTGCACAATTCCTGTATAACGGAATTACAATCTGAAAGGAAAGTGAGTAGGAATGACCCGGCGAGACCTGGATCAAAAGGAGAGGCGCTCATGATCGGTGGGACACGTTTTGCCCTGGTTTCTGGCCTTGTCACGGCAGGCCTTTTCGCCTGGAGCATCCAGGTTCATTCCGCCCCTGCCCAAGACCAGCGTGACGGCGACGGTAAGGTGACCATTTCCGGAGAGTTGAAACGGTGGCATAAGGTCACATTGACTCTGGCTGGGCCTTTGGCACATGAGCGGGACAACGACCCGAATCCGTTCACCGACTACAACTTCACTGTGGAGTTCCGTCACGAGTCTGGCGATCCGGTGTACCGTGTGCCAGGCTATTTCGCCGCAGACGGCCAGGCCGGAGAGACCTCGGCCGAGGCGGGGAATTGCTGGCGTGCCCATCTGGCGCCGGACAAACCGGGAGTCTGGAGTTATCGCATTTCCTTTTTGAAGGGCAAACATGCGGCGATTAGCGGAGAGGGAACACCATTGGCACCTTACCATGGAGTTACTGGACAATTCACAATCGGAGAGACGGACAAGACAGGACGTGATTTTCGTGCCAAAGGAAGACTGGCCTATGTGGGGAAACACCATTTGCAGTTTTTGGGCAGTAAGGAGTTCTTCCTGAAGGCTGGGGCGGACGCTCCGGAGACCTTCCTGGCGTATGCCGACTTTGACGGTACAGTCGCCACGAAAAAAAATGTTCCCCTTCACACCTGGTCCGCTCATATCCGCGACTGGCGTCCGGGAGACCCCAGTTGGAAGGGTGGAAAAGGGAAAGGGATTATCGGAGCACTCAATTATTTAGCTTCCAAGGGCGTCAACGTTTTTTCCTTCATACCCTATAATGCCGGCGGAGACGGCGATAACGTCTGGCCATTCGTGGAACGGAATGACAAATTTCATTATGACTGTTCGAAACTTGACCAGTGGGGAATTGTGTTTGACCATGCCACTTCTCTCGGGCTGTATCTGCATTTCAAACTTCAAGAGCAGGAGATGGATGATAACCGCGTGGGCGACAAGGCCGAGAAGAAGGAAGTTCCGGAATCTCTGGATGGTGGAGCCCTCGGGCCGGAGCGCAAACTCTACTGCCGCGAATTAATTGCGAGATTCGCACACAACCTGGCGCTGAACTGGAATATCGGGGAGGAAAATAGTCAGTCGCCGGAAGAACAACGAGCGATGATACGGTATATATGGGAAATGGACCCGTATAAACACCCTATCGTTATTCACACATTTCCACACTGGCAGGATCGGGTGTATTCCGAGCTTTTGGGTGACAAATCACTGTTAACGGGTGCTTCGTTGCAAAACGGTTGGCGGGAAGTTCATCAACGTACCCTCCGATGGGTGCGAGCGTCAGCAAAAGCAGGGCGTCCATGGGTCGTGGCCAACGATGAGCAGGGGCCGGCGGATTTGGGCGTTCCACCCGATCCCGGTTATGCAGGGTTCGACGGCGTGGCCCGCTCAAGGCCCGAAGATCCCGGTTACTCTTGTCATGACATCCGCAAGTACACATTGTGGGGAAATCTTATGGCGGGTGGTGCGGGCGTCGAATATTATTTTGGGTACAAGCTTCCCCAGAATGATTTGATGTGCGAAGACTATCGAAGTCGCGACCGGTCCTGGGACTATTGCCGCATTGCCCTTGAATTCTTCTCGAAGTTTCACGTTCCATTCTGGAATATGACGAATGCCGACGAATTGGTAGGAAATAGCAAGAATGACAACTCTCGTTATTGCTTAGCACTTCCCGGTCAAGTCTATGTGGTTTATTTACCCACGGGTGGAACGTGCGAGCTCGATCTCTCTCACACTGTCGGAGCTTTCTCAGTCAAGTGGTATAACCCGCGCCAGGGTGGTGAATTGCAGGATGGCTCCGTAAAAGAGGTTTCGGGTGGCGGCAAGGTGAAGCTGGGGAAGCCGCCAGCAGACCAAAACGAGGACTGGGTCATTTTGATTCGGAAATAACAAGATGATGGAGACGACATTCACAATCGCCGTTTTGCCCGGGGACGGCATCGGTCCAGAGGTTATTCGCGAAGCAGTCAAGGTTTTGAGGGCGGTCGAATCCCACCTGCCGGATGTCAGATTTAACCTCACCGAGTATCCTTGCGGTGCGACGTGTTTTTTGGCGACGGGAGAGGCCCTGCCGAGCGAAACCTTCGAGGCCTGCTGTCAGGCCGATGCTATCTTATTAGGGGCCATGGGGCTCCCGTCCGTTCGGCTGCCTGATGGGCGAGAAATAACCCCACAGATTGATCTGCGCGAAAAACTTGACCTGTACTGTGGGGTTCGACCGGTTTATTTATACCATTCTTCGGATACACCATTGAAGGGATATGGTGCGGGAGAGATTGACTTCGTCATTGTTCGGGAAAACACGGAGGGACTGTTCTCGAGCCGAACGGCCCACAACAGCTCCGACAGCGACACAGTTTGGGACGTGTTGCGAATTACCAGAACCGGGGCATCGAGGATCTTTCGCGCAGCCTTCGAGCTTGCAAAGAAACGACGGCATCATCTGACTCTGGTCGATAAAGCCAATGTTCTTCCGTCTATGGCATTCTTTCGCCGGGTTTTCACGGAGGTGGCCCGAGAATATCCCGATGTCGCCACCGACTTCTGCTACGTCGACGCGGCGGCGTTGTATTTGCTCAAGTCACCCCACCGCTTTGATGTGATTGTTACGGAGAACATGTTTGGCGACATCCTCTCAGACTTGGCGGCTGGTCTTGTCGGTGGAATGGGTATGGCGCCCTCGGCAGATATTGGTGACAGGGCAGCCATTATTCAGCCGGCGCATGGTTCGGCCCCGGATATCGCGGGACGCGGCATTGCCAATCCGGTGGCTGCCATTCTTTCTGTAGCCATGATGCTGGAATGGTTGAAACACCCCTCAACCCTTCGTGGAGCCAACTGGATTCGCGAGGCCGTGAGACGAACGCTTCAAGAACCGGGTTTGAGGACCCCGGATTTGGGTGGATCATTGCGGACAAATGAGATGGGCGACTTGATTGTAAGAGAAATTGAGCAAACATGTTCCGCATCCACGACCTGACCCTAACAATTTGCGAGGACATGCCTGGCGTTGAGTTAAAACCACGGCATCGACGTCCCCACGATGCCTGGAACTCGACGGTATTGAGTCTATACTCCCATTGCGGCACACACATGGATGCGCCTGCCCATGTGGACAGTGATGCCTATGGAATCGACCAGATTCCCCTGGACCGGTGTTACGGGCCAGCCTGGATCGTGCGAATTCCCGATGTGGCCCCGCGGAGTCTTATTGGAATCGAACACTTGGGCCATGTCGCTGAACAACTTCAGCCTGGCGAGGGCCTGATTCTTGCAACCGGTTGGAGTTCCCGTTGGGGCACCCCACAATATCGGGACGCACTTCCGCGCGTCAGCCGCGATCTGGCATGGTGGTGTGTGAATCGTCAGGTCCGCATTCTGGGCGTTGAGCCACCTTCTGTGGCGGATGTCCATAATCGGCAGGAATTGGAAGAAATCCATGGGATTCTTTTGAAGGGCGGCGTCATCATTGTCGAAGGTTTGACCAACCTGGAAGCGATTTCCAGCTCGCGGGTAATATTCGCCGTATTTCCGTTGAAGATCAAACACGGGGATGGCTCGCCGGTCCGTGCGGTGGCCATCGAAGAATGATCCAATTGAATCTGTGACGAGGTCTGGGCTGATGCTTGCTCCGCAGCGACAATCGCGGATCCGCATCTGGGTCGTCACCATTCTGTTCTTCTTTAGTCTCAACACTTACCTGGATCGGGCCTGCATTGCGTCCGCGGTTGATGCCATCCGTCAAGATCTTCGCCTGTCGGACGAGGCCATGGGGCTTGTCCTGGGTATTTTTGCCCTGGGTTACGCTCTGTTTCAGGTACCAGCGGGTTGGTTTGCCGATAGGTACGGGGCCAAGAAGACACTGGCCTTTGTGGTCACGGCCTGGAGTGCGCTGACAGCCCTCACCGGTCTTGTGTCGCGCTTCTGGCAACTCCTTGTCGTAAGGTTTCTTTTCGGGGCCAGTGAGGCGGGGGCCTTTCCTGGCATTGCCCAGGCCTATTACCGCTGGTTACCCCCTGGCGAGCGAGGGCTGGCACACGGGGTTACGTTCTCTGGCAGCCGCCTGGGGGCGGCGATCTCGCTGTTCCTGATGCCGTGGTTGATCGGCCAACTGGGCTGGCGGGGAATGTTTCTCGTGAACGGTCTGGTGGGCTTGCTTTGGGTGGCCTGGTGGCTCTCGACATATCGTGATGATCCGCGCGACCATCCCCGAGTGACAGAGAAGGAGATTGAGCACATCAAAAAGGGCGGTACTGAAGCGCTCGATCGTACCGAGCCAGCCCCCTTGGCAGTTTTGATCACGTCGGCCAACATGTTTCTCGCCATGGTTCAGTATTTTGCGAGCAACGTGACATTCTTCGTGACGCTCACCTGGTTGCCGACCTACCTCAAGCGGCAGTGGTCGGATGATCCTTCGGCGATTTACTGGTCGGCAGTCCCCCTTCTGTGTGCTACGGCAGCCAATTGGGTTGCGGGGGGAATGGTCACCCGTCTGCATTCCCTTGGTTACCCTGTGGCATCTCGCCGAATAACGGCGATTATTGGGTTTGGACTGGCCACGCTTGGATTATTACTTGCCACACAGACCAACAACCTCTTCTGGTTCGTAACATTCTTCAGCATCACCACGTTTGGCGTTGACATGACCCTCAGTCCGAGTTGGGCGTTCTGCAACGACCTCGGCGGAAAATATTCGGGAACGATTTCCGCTGCTATGAACATGGTCGGAAACATTGGTGCGGCCTTCGGGGCCATCGTCTTCCCCCTCCTGCAGGATTCCACAACCGGAGAGGCCAGCCTTTTCTTCGTCATGGCGGCCAGTCTCAACGCGGTCGCCATCTTGTGCTGGCTGTTCATGAATCCCACGCGACGTCCGGTTTCCACGGTCTCGACGACCCAGCTTTGGGCAAGATTTGCAACCGTGATGGCAATTTGTAATCACGGTGGCTGCAGGCTTGATCGGAGTTCAGATTTATATGTCCACCCACAAGCAAGGGACCACGAACCAGAAAGAGAGCATCTCGAATGGCTCAAAGAATGTTGATGTAAACAATTCACCAGACCATCCCATCAATTCTCGAGGAGAGTCTCACTTATGACGGCGGAACACCGACGGCTCAAAGGTGTTTGTATCGGGGCAGGCTACTTCAGCCACTATCATTACGATGCCTGGCGGAGAATCCCGGAAGTTGAAATCACAGCTTTTTGCAGCCGCGATCCCCATCGGATCCGGGCTGTCCAACAACGCTTTGGAATTTCCCGAGTCTATGCTGATTATCGAGAAATGCTGGACAAAGAGAAGCCCGATTTTGTGGATATTATCACGCCGCCCCCCACCCATTTGGAAATGTGTCGAGAGGCCGCGCGACGATTGATTCACATCATTTGCCAGAAGCCCCTTGCACCGTCGCTGGAGGAAGCGAGGACGCTCGTTGCCGAAGTCGCGCGTGCAGGTGTTCGTTTCATGGTTCACGAGAATTTTCGGTTTCAGCCCTGGTACCGCGAAATCAAACGGTTGCTGGAAGAGGGAACGCTGGGACGTGTCTTTTCGATTTATATCCAAACGAGGATGGGCGACGGTTGGGGGGAAAACGCCTATCTTGACCGACAGCCCTATTTCCGCGAGTATCCGCGACTACTCATTTATGAAACGGGGGTCCATTTTATCGATACCTTTCGCTATCTTCTGGGAGAGATCCGCCGTGTCATGGCCTGGCTTCGTCGATTGAACCCGGTCATCGCCGGCGAGGACTGCGGTCTGATGGTGTGCGAATTCCATTCCGGAGCCATAGGTGTATGGGACGCGAACCGCTACAATGAGCCAAACTACGAGAATCCGCGCTACACCTTTGGTCAAACTCTGGTGGAAGGCGAGAGAGGCTCGATTCGCGTCTATTCCGATGGGCGTCTCACGGTACAGCAGTTGGGAAAGACCGAGGAGGTTGTAGATTACAAGCCCTCACGACAAGGTTTTGCGGGTGACTGCTGCTATGCCGCCCAAAGGCATTTTATCGAAGGCCTCCTCACCGGAAGGCCATTCGAAACAGACGGTTGGGATTATCTGAAGACATTAACAGTGCAGGAGGCTGTCTATCAGTCGGCAGCCACCGGACAGCCCGTTGATGTTGCCTCCATTTCGGGAGAGAACCAATGAGCGTGTTCAATCGTTTGGATCACATTGCCATTCTTGTGGCCGACACGGAGAAGGCACTGGAGGTTTTCCATCACAAACTGGGTTTTCCGCTTGTCTTCAGTGAGATACTGGAAGATCAGGGTGTGCGGCTGACACACCTGGACATGGGAAGCGTTCAACTCCAACTGGTGCAGCCGCTCCGCGATGACATCCCGTTGGCCCGGGTCCTCGCGGAAAAAGGGGAAGGATTGCACCATATATGTTTTTATGTGGATGACTTATCTCGGTCGGTGGATGATTTGAGAATGAGGGGAGTTGGTTGCCGGGACGCCCTCCCGCGGAGTGCTCCACACGGCAAGAAAGCGGTGTTCCTCAAGCCGGAGGATACCTACGGCGTGCTCGTGGAGCTTACCAGTCCCCCACAGCAGTAGTTGGCCAAGTCGAGAAACTATGAAAGAAGAAACGGTTGTCACCGCGTTTTCGTCGAAGGAACGGCTCCTCAAAGCGATACCTCCCGTTTGGCCCGAATCTTTGATGAGTCAGATCCGTGACCGGATACAGCAACGGAGAACCAAAGCTGTTGTCCTGGATGACGATCCGACGGGAACACAAACCGTGTACGACGTTCCCGTTGTAACAGAATGGTCCGTGGAACGTCTGAGGCGAGAAATTCGTGAACCCGGGCCGGGCTTTTACGTTCTTACCAATTCTCGAAGTTTGACGCCAGCAGAAACCCAAGAATTGCATCGCGAGTTAGGCCGGAATCTCATCGAAGCGGTGAACAGCGGCGAGGAATCTGCCGATTCACCGAGGCTTTGTGTGATCAGCCGCAGCGATTCCACGCTGCGAGGTCATTTCCCGGTCGAGATCAACATTCTGGGTGAGGTTCTTGGAACACCAGACGCCGTGTTTATTGTACCCTTCTTTGCAGAAGGGGGGCGTTTGACAATCGACAATATCCATTACCTGGTGCAGGGCGAGGAACTGGTGCCTGTGGCCGCAACGCCCTTTGCCAAAGACCCCGTTTTCGGCTACACGTCGTGGAATCTGAGGGAATGGATCGTCGAAAAGAGCCGCGGCGATGTGGGCGGTGAACAAATCCATTGTATTTCCCTGGATGATATTCGTGTGGGTGGTCCGAATAAAATTCTCGATATTATCCGTGGCCTGCCCAAAGGTGCTTTCTGTATTGTCAATGCTGCGCACTATCGGGATCTGGAAGTCTTCACACTGGCGGTACTCGATGCCGAGGCAGAGGGGAAACGGTTGTTGTTTCGTTCGGCAGCTTCGTTTGTTGCCGTTCGGCTTGGGCTTGAACCCAGGCCAACGCTGAAACCAACAGAACTTTGCGATGCCGGGTCATCTATCGGGGGACTTGTTGTGTGTGGTTCTTATGTGCCGGGGAGTACCCGGCAACTGGAAAACCTCCTGTCACAGGGCGGGATCGAGCCAGTTGAATTCGATGTGGTGCAGTTTTTTGCTGCTCAATCGCCCGAAAAATATGTGACAGATATTACTCAGGAAGTCAAGAAACGATTGGTTTCTGGTCGCCATGTTGTCCTTTTCACAAGCCGTCAATATGTCGGCAGCTCCGATACTCAACAAAGTTTGGCGATGGGTCGCAGAATTGCCGCAGCACTTGCGGAGATTGTTCGGGAACTTGGAATACGGCCTCGGTTTCTTATCGCGAAAGGTGGGATCACCTCCAGCGAGGTGGCGACGAAAGGTTTGGGTGTACGACGAGCTATGGTTCGAGGCCAGGCGCTGCCCGGCGTCCCTGTTTGGGAATTGGACGAAAACTCTCTCTATCCGGGCCTGAGGTACATTGTCTTTCCAGGCAACGTGGGTGGACCAGACGCCCTTGCCCGGCTGGTCAAGAGTTTATCGGAGATCGGTGGCGCCTAGTGTTCGATCACGTCTGCTTTTTTGGGTAGAGATACCCCGGCCTGGCGCGGGCGTTCTCGGTGGCGAAATGCCCGTTGACGCCGGATTGGTTGCGGTGGCGTTCGTCTGCCCCAGCGGTTCTTCCTCGACGCAGCGTCTCGTTATCCGAACTGCAGCGATCAAGGCACTGCCCGGTCATCACGCTTACTTCGATCTCCGCAGTAATGAGCCAACACCCCTGTTTGAGAGTACGACGAATATCGGGGCGTCCAGCGAGCCGATAGTCGCCGGCCGGTGCGAAAGCCTTGTCCAGTGTTCCGCGCGGAGGCATGTTCAAGCTATTGCAAACCAGGATCGCACGTTTGGCCGCTGAATAACCGTAATTCAGAAGCTCCTCAATCTCGTACGCCCGGTTTTGATTCGTTTCCCTGAGTCGAACGCTCACCTTCCGCCATCGCGCCGACATAACCATGCGTCAACTATGTTGCCGAAAGGAAGGCCCAACTATAATGAGAGGCTTGTGTGGTGTCTTGGTCCCCTTCATGGGGCCTGGGATGTTTGTCACCAGGGAATTGTTCCCCACGTTGTTTTCGTCGCTGATCCGGAAAGGAGACGCACCATGAGTCAAACGTCTGTTACGCGCCGGGATTTTGTCAAGGCAACGGGAGTGGCCGTGCTGGCAGGCGGGCTCACCGGCTTGCCGCTACGGATGTCGCTGGCGGAAGGTCAGCGATTGGCTGAGGGGGCCCCTCACGCCGAAAAGCTCGGCTGGCGTCTCGGCTGCCAGGCCTACACGTTTAACCGCTTCACGTTTTACGAAGCGATTGAAAAGACGGCGTCGCTGGGCCTCCACTACATTGAGGCATATCCGGGCCAGACGCTGTCCAAGGAGAAGCCCGACGCTAAGACCAATGAGTCACTCTCGCCAGCGGATCGTAAGGAAATCAAAAAACGGCTTGCCGATGCCGGATTGAAGCTGGTCAATTACGGCGTGGTTGGACTGCCCGCCAATGAAGGCGCGTGTCGTCGTGTCTTCGATTTCGCCAAAGACATGGGCATCGAAACGATCGTCTCCGAACCGCCCTTCGACGCCTTCGACATTATTGAAAAGCTGTGCGAGGAATACCAAATCAATGTGGCAATCCACAACCATCCGAAACCTTCACCCTACTGGAACCCCGATACGGTCCTCAAAGTTTGCCAGGGACGCAGCAAGCGAATCGGCGCCTGTGCCGATACAGGACACTGGATGCGGTCGGAGATCAATCCCCTGGAAGCCATTAAGAAACTGGAAGGCCGAATTATTTCCTTCCATTTCAAGGACCTCAACCGCTACGGAATGGGTGCCCATGACGTTCCCTGGGGCACCGGCCAGGCGAACGTGCCTGCCTTGCTCAAGGAAATCAAGCGTCAAGGACTCAAGGCAGTCTTCTCCATCGAGTATGAATATCACTGGGAAAACTCCCTGCCCGAAATCGCCGAGTGCGTCAAGTTCTTCGATAAAGTCGCCGCAGAGCTTCTGAGCTCTGGCTGAACTTTTGCGATCACACACGGCTGTTTTCCACGAGCTTCACTCTCGGAAAACCCACCTGAATTTTTCCGGTGAGTCGATACTGCTTCTGGGCATTCACCGGGGCCGAACGTCTTTGCAGAACTGGAAGCTGATTTTGACCGCCCGCCTCGGGCGGTCTTTTCTTTTGAGAGCTAACTTTTCAACCTGTCTGCAGATCTTTGCCATTGCCAGGACGGCTGCGGAAGGTCGCGGCGGTGGACACTTTCTCGTCACGCCAGTTACCTATCTTATTGATTTGCAATCACTTATGGCAGTGCATGCACCCCACACCAGCCCCGGGACCAAACAAATTTCCAGATCATGCTTGACTTTGCCTCTTCGCGCTGCCACAGTTTTTGCCACAGTTTCGACATGCTGTTGCAGCCGGAAGGGTGTCAAGTCTTTTCGTGCACCCGCTTGAGTCCCTCTACAATGGGCGGTGGATCCATGCGGTTATTCGGCGAGTGGTGGGCACCGCCCGCCCTTAGTGGTTATTCGGCTCCATCCGTGGGTGGGTACAACGTCTGGCAACTGATCACGAGAAAGTTATTTTGGGAAACTCGAGGAGGGAAAGACTGATGGATCTGGCTGACAGTCTCCGCAGGCACGAAACGACAGAAACAGTTGAAGACCGCTGCCGGAAAATCGAAGAAAAAGCGGATCAACTCTTCGCGGCAGGCGTGGCATGGACCACTTTTTTCAAAGAACTTTTGGGACCCGAGGGTCTGGTCCGCCGCCTGTTCCCCACGCCTGAGGAGCTCAGTCGTTTCGAGCAAACGGCTACGCATCGAAAGGTTCAGGAAATGCTCGCCAGCTTGCGCCGAGTCCAGGAGGGCCGAGCGGCCAGAACCGAGGCCCTCAGCGTTATCACGCTGAGAATTCCGAAAAGCCTTCACGATGCCCTCGCTGAAGAGGCCCACGCTTTGAAGACCAGTATTAACCGACTGTGCATTTCAAAGCTCGCCCAACTGATTGACGCGCGCTTGGTCCCGCCGCTACGGCAATTCGATCGCGGCGGCGAAATCCCCAAAGAAGACCCGGGGGCCGACTCAAGGACGTCCGACGAGCTTCCTGAGCGAAGGTAGCGGCCGGCACAATGAACCGCCCCGGATGGGACGCTGAGCCAGGAAAAAATCGAGGAGCACGAGGGCGGGCCTGTAAGCCGGGTTCTGTACCCTGGTGTTCTCCAGGGCGATGGCCATTTATCTAGGAGGCCGATTGCTCGGCCCCTCTAGCGGTCTACCCGGGGGTTGAAGGTGGCGGTCGGGATCACCCGCGGAGGCTTGCGCCTCACTCCCCCCTGCTTGACCTTGCTCCCGGTGGGGTTTGCCTAGCCAGACCGGTCACCCGGCCTGCTGGTGAGCTCTTACCTCACCCTTTCACCCTTACCGCGCGGTGGGCACCGCGAGGCGGTCTAGTTTCTGTGGCACTTTCCCTGGCCTTTCGGCCGGTGGGTGTTACCCACCACCGTGATCCCGAGGAGCCCGGACTTTCCTCCCGCCCGGCGACAGACCGGGCCGGCGGCCATCCAGCCCGCTCCGTGCTCCATTATTGATTATACGCTTCAGCCCATCTCGCTCTCACGAGTTGCCTCCGGGGTTTGCTCCGCCATCCGGTCCCACAACTTTCCCTGATACGTGTCCCGTTCTTCCAGAAGTTGCTGGATGCGTCGCAGTGTGCCCGATTTATCACGACACCAATCGGGGGCAATCAGGTACGCGTCCGACGTCTCGGCCGTCAGCCGTTCGATGACGACCGCCGGGGATAGCCTTTCCAGGGCAGCTACAACCAACTCCGCGTACTCATCGCGCTCAAGCGGGCGATACATGCCTGCGGCGTATATTTTCGCCAGTGCGGTATCGCGGGCCACGTACAAGTTGTGAATTTTGACAGCATGAATAGGCAGATCCCGCAGGGCGTAAATGGTACCCAGCATCACTTCCGCGGTTTCCCCGGGTAAACCGAACATAATGTGGGCGCATACCCGGAGATTTCGAGTAGCGCAGGCCCAGACGGCCTGGCAAAAGTCTGCGAATGTGTGACCGCGATTGATTCGCCGAAGCGTCGAATCATGGGCCGACTGCAGGCCGATCTCCACACTCAGCCAGATTTTCTCGTTCAATTCCGCGAGAAAGTCCAATACTTCCGGGGGAAGGCAATCTGGCCGTGTTCCGATTGCCAGCCCGACAACGCCGGGCACCGTGATGGCCTCTGAAAACATTGCCTTGAGGACCGGTAATGGTGCGTACGTATTGGTCCCCGGTTGGAAGTAGGCGATGAATCTGTCGAGCGCCCGCCGCTTCCTGAAATGGTCAATCGCACGGCGAATTTGCTCCGCCACGCTGGCAGGCTGGTCGTAGCGGCGACTGGGACTGAAACTCGCGATGTTGCAAAATGTGCAGCCAAAGCGGCTGATCGTTCCGTCGGCATTGGGACAGTGAAAGCCGCCGTCCACGCTGATTTTCCAGGTCTCTCCCCCAAACGTGTGCCGATAATACAGACTAAGGTTGAAGTAGCGTTTTCCCAACGCCCGCCAGTCAACGGGCGGCGAAGACTGCCAAATCCGAGACATGCCTATTTGTTGACGCTCGCACATTTTGGGCTTACACTAAAAGGGCGGTTTCCGAAGGCAGAACAGGTTCTAAGGGCATCGTAAGGGCGCAGGAAAAACTTTTCAAGGAACAGAGAACAGGCGATCGTATGTTCGGAGAGCTGATCCCCCTCGGTGGTGGTGACCCCATCCCCTTGTTGAAGAAGCGGCTTATCGTAGGACGCAGAGAGAATTGCGATATTGTTCTTCGATTCTCGAATGTGTCCGGCCAGCACTGTGAACTGTTCGTGGTCTCCGGATACTGGTACGTACGCGACCTGAACAGTACGAACGGCATCAAAGTGAACGGGGTCCGGGTGAAAGAGCGCCGACTCGACCCCGGTTCGATCCTGTCTATCGCCAAGCATCAATACGAAATCCGATACAATCCCATCGAGTTGGGTGCGGTGGGACCTCCTCCTCCCGACACTCTCGAACAGGACATTTTCGCGCGGTCTCTGCTGGAACGGGCAGGATTGGTCAAACCGAAGCGAACCGAAGAAGAGGCGACGCCGTCGAAGCCAGGGACCGACAAGGAAAAACAGGAAACTCTTTCCGATCATGACGAACCGCGGTACGATGTTCTTGAAGGTTTGCGACGGCGTCCGGGACCGCATTCGCGGTAGCTCGCCGCAACCCGAGAGAACCGCAGGATTTGCGACAGCCGTACCCTGAATAATTAGTTACTGGAGACGGCCGAAGTGGCGCGTCACGGGTTAGATGGGTAAAGACCGCAGGAAGAAGTACCGGGTTGAGTTTCGGAAGAATCGTGCCCCCAGAACCAGGGACAAAGATCTCACCGACCGAGTCCTCAACGAAGAGGAGGTTCTCGACGACGATTTAGTCCGGGAGGAACGGGTCGGCGGGAGAAACGAGCTCACCCGCCGGGGGACCGTGATCGGAGAAGAGCTGTCCGAAGAAGGCGAGTCTCCGCTCCCCGTGGTGCTTCCCGCTCGGCATCCCGACAGCAGGCTCGGTCGGGTCATCGCCGTTCAAGGGCTGATATGCCTCGTCGAAGATGAGGAAGGGAATTCGTATCGCTGCGTTGTGAGACGGCTTCTCAAGCGGCTGGCCACGGACCAGCGTCACGTTGTGGTCACCGGGGACAAGGTCTATTTTTATCCCCTGCCAGAAAATCCCAGCGAAGGCGTTATTGAGACTGTCCTTCCCCGCCGCGGTAGCATCAGCCGGGAATCGAAGGGCAAGCAGCATGTCATCGTCAGTAACGTCGATCAGGTGCTCATCGTGAGCAGCGCGGCCATGCCGCGGATCAAGCCGCACCTCATCGACCGGATGATCGTCGCTGCGGAGAAGTCAGGGGTGGAACCCGTGATTTGCATCAACAAGGTGGATCTGGTCGATCGGGCAGATCTTATGCCGCTGGTGGGGCTTTACAGCCAATTAGGCTACCGAGTGCTTTTGGTCAGCGCGCTAAGCGGGTTTGGTTTGTCGGCCCTGATCCGCACACTCAAAGACCGCGTGAGCGTCCTGGCAGGTCAGAGCGGGGTGGGTAAATCCTCGCTCCTCAATGCACTCGATCCCGATCTTAAAATCCCCACGGCTCCGGTCAGCGAAGATACCGAAAAAGGTCGCCACACGACAACCACAGCCCGACTCTATCGGTTTCGTTTCGGGGGATATGTAGCTGACACACCTGGGATCAGGCATTTTCAACCGTGGGACCTGGAGCCGGAAGAAGTGGCCAACTACTTTCGCGATCTCCGCCCGTACGTCAACCGTTGTAAGTTCCCCAATTGCCTGCACATTCAGGAGACGGAGTGCGGAGTCAAGGATGCTGTGGCAGATGGCTGGATCGACGAACGGCGTTACGAAAGCTACTGTCACCTTGTCCTTGATGAAGAAGTGGAGACAGAAGAAGAATGATACAAAAATCGAAGCAGGTCATTCGGCACTATCTGTAGAAAAGAGACAGAATGTGAACGCCACAAGCCCATCACGTGAAAGGAGGTGCCAAGCGCCGTGAAACGCCGGAACGGCACAACGATTCGATTGGATCGCGAACGTGAAAAAGCAGTATTGGTAGGGGTTATCCTCCCCACAACAACGCTTGAAGATCCTCCGCTTGCTGAACTCGCCGGGCTGGCGGAGGCCGCCGGTATCGACGTCGTTGGACAGGTCACGCAGCGCCGGTTGGCACCGGATGCCGCCACTTTCGTCGGGCGGGGGAAACTGGAGGATGTGAAAAAACTTGTCCGCAGCCTCCGCGCCGACCTGGTTATTTTCGACAACGACCTCTCGCCTGCGCAGGGCCGCAATATCGAAAAGGAAGTTGGCGCCCGGGTCCTCGACCGGACACAACTGATTCTCGATATTTTTGCCCGGCGTGCGCAAACATATGAGGCCCAACTCGCCGTGGAACTGGCCCAGCTTGAGTACACGTTACCGCGGCTCAAGCGGATGTGGACCCACCTGGAACGGCAGACCAAGGGCGGCGTCGGGCTTCGTGGACCAGGTGAAAAGCAACTGGAAATGGACCGCCGTCTTATCGCCCATCGCATCCACGAGCTGCGCAGCGAACTGGAGGTCATTCACCGCCGACGGCAGCGCGAGGTCATTGCCCGGAAACAGTTCAAAACCGTGTCCCTGGTCGGCTACACAAACGCGGGCAAAAGCACCCTCATGAACTCTCTCACCCATGCCGACGTGTATGTGGAAGACGCCCTGTTTGCCACCCTCGATACCCGGACACGCCGCTGGCAACTCCCGGGATGGGGCCCAGTGTTGCTCAGCGACACGGTGGGCTTCATTCGTGATCTCCCCCATCATCTCATCGCAAGTTTCAAGGCCACCCTCGAAGAAGCCAGACAGGCAGACCTGCTGCTCCACGTCGCCGATGGAAGTAATCCCGCTGTTCTCCAGCAAATCAGCTCTGCCTACCGCGTGCTAGAAGAAATCGGGATCGAAGGCAAAGACACCATCCTGGTCATCAACAAGATCGACCGCATTGCGGATCGCCGCCGTGTGGACACGTTGCTCGATCGTTATCCGCAGGCCCTTCCTATCAGCGCT
>NZ_JACIYL010000040.1 GCF_014359955.1 Thermogutta sp.
GCCCACCTCCTGGAGAAATATGCGGAACCAGTCCAGCCAGAACTGCAGGGTCCGATCGAGAAGGGCCTCGCAGAATTCCGGCTGTTCGATCATATCCATGAACCACCGTTCCAGGCCCCGCATATACCAGCAGATTTCGTATACCACCCCGGAAATGCCGCTCACCACGGCATACGGCGTTTCCTCCCGGAGCCGCCGCGCTTCCTCCCGCAGGCCCACAAAACGTGAAGGATCGTCTCCGCGGGGAAACGGGTAGTCCTCGAGGTCCCGCAAGGTGGCCTCTGCCAGGGGATGGTAGGTGATGTCCATATAAAGGCCGTCCTCCGCCGGCATGGACCACCGCACGCCGAATTCGTCCACCAGATCATACCATCGCTTGCCATCGCGAACGGCTTCGGTGATCCCGCCTTTCCAGTTTTCCGACGGCCTGGCAAAAATGTATCGCGTGTCGATGCGAAACCGCTGCAGCACCTGTTCAGACGGTCTGGCAAGTTGCTGGACGGCATCCATGATGTCGATCTTTTCCTCCCAGCCGAGGTGCTTGACGAGGGCCTCGTAGGCCAGACGGTGGATGCCGGTTTGGTTGCCGCCCAAATCGAGTGGCACGCGATCCGGTTCCTGATGATTGAGGGCCGCTAACACCCGTTCCCGCGGAAGCATCGTTTCCTTTGCCATGACCTGAGCCTTTCTTTTGGAATTTCACGCCCAGTGTTTCTTGCCACCTCCCGGACGATCTGCCACGATCCCGCCAATCGCGGATGGAGATTTGTTTTGTCCTGGCGGGTGCGGAATTCTCCGGCGAGTCTCGCCGGCCGCGTTCTGGTTTGAAAAATACCCCGTTGCCAACACCCTAACAAGTCGTGCGGGGATTTCTGTTGGCTTCGGGCCGACCGCTGGGGTGATATAATTCCGAAAATGGGGAACACAAACGCGGTTCACAACAGAAAAGGCATGCGCCGGTGACCGTCATCACCCTGCACACCGGTGCTGGAACAACTCGGCAATCGCTGTCCACCCAATCGAAAAAGTGCAGGGCAGAAGAGCAGTGCGAAGCTTCAGAAACCCTTCCAAAAGTCACCAGGGCAAGGGGCATGGCCAGGAGGACGGAACCCAGCGAGGCGATCCCTCTGGCACGCAAGAGGAGACGCATTCCAACAGGTATCGCAATCCAAGATGAACGCCCACACCCCGGGACGCCGTGAGGTGGCATGATGCATCAGATCGTCCACGACAGTCACGAAAAAACGCATGTCGCGCTGGTGTCGCTGCTGGCTGCGACAGGCCTGACCGCTGCGAAACTCGTGGTTGGAATTCTCACTAACAGTTTGGGCATCATCTCCGAGGCACTTCACTCCGGTCTCGATCTGGCAGCCACCGGCATGACCCTGTGGGCGGTCCGCATCGCCGAACGGCCGCCCGATGCCGAGCACCGCTACGGTCACGGAAAGTACGAGAATCTCTCCGCCCTGGGCGAGACACTGCTGCTTCTGGTGGTCTGCGCGTGGGTGATATATGAAGCCATCCACCGTCTGTTTTTTCGGGGCGAAGTGGAAATCACCCCCAGCGTCTGGGCCTATGTGGTCATTCTCGTCTCGATTGCCGTGGATCTGTGGCGATCCCATCGTTTGCAGGAAGCCGCTGAGAAATATCAGAGTCAGGCACTGGAGGCCGACGCCCTCCATTTTGCGTCCGATGTCTGGTCATCGCTCGTCGTCCTTGGGGGCTTGATTGGCGTTTCGCTGTCCGAGTGGCTGGGATGGCCCTGGCTGATGCAAGCCGACTCGGTCGCCGCGATCATCGTGTCGGTCCTCGTAGCAGTCGTGTGTTTGCGCCTCGGAAAACGTGCGGTGGACGCGCTCACCGATCGCACCTCCCGGCAGCTCACCGGTCTCGTGGAACACACGGCGATTGAAGTGGAGGGCGTCGAAGGAGTGCGAGATGTCCGCGTTCGGCAAAGTGGCCCCAGCGTCTTCGCCGACATGACCATTCTGGTTCCGCGCGATCTGGGGCTGGAAAAGGCGCACACCGTGGCGCAGCAGGTCAGTTCAGCCGTGCAGTCGCGGATCCCCGGGGCCGATGTGGTGGTCCACGTAGAGCCGGTAGCCCGGCCCGATGAAGACCTCATCACGTCCGTCCGCATGCTGGCAAGCAGCTTGGGGCTGGCCGTCCATGATATTCGAATCTTTCGCACCGCGGAGGGGAATTCGCTGGAGCTGCATGTAGAAGTCGATTCCCGATGGAGTCTCGAACAGGCCCACGACCGAGTTTCGGAACTGGAGACCCAGATCAAGAACGATCTCCCGGAAGTGACCTCGGTCCTCACCCACATTGAACCGGAGCATCAGGAGGCAGGCACGCCGGCGGTCGCCCATCCCGAGGACGCCACACTCGCCCCCTATCATGAGGCCATCGGCGAGTTCAGCCGGGCCTGTGGTTCAGAGCTCTCCAGTCATCAGTTGAGCATGCGGGAAACACCCCAGGGAAAGTCGCTCACGTTTCACCTGTCCCTGGACGGCCAACTCCCCATCGGTGAGGCCCACGAAATATCCCGCCGACTGGAACAGTTTCTCCACCAGCGCTTTCCCCAGCTTGCGCGGATTACCGTCCATCTTGAGCCGCGCCAGCACCGCGACGAGTGTGCCTGCAACAACGGCACGACAGGGTGCCAGGAAACCGCGACACGGGGGGACAACCGTGGCCCCGGTCAGGGCGATTCGACCGGAGAGTCCGTTTGAGCGGGATCGTTGCCGTTGGCAGTGGGTGACGGATTGATCTTCTCTTTTTCTGACTCGTCGTTCGCCGCACGGTCATCGTGGGAGGTCGCACGTTCGGGCTCCTCGGTGCTGGCGAGATGCGACTCCGGAGGTCGGGCGACCACCTCCTCCTCGAGACAGGGTGCGGTCTTTTCTGCCGATGACCCGGATTTTTCCTGATCGTCTTCCACCCTTGGCGAACCCGACTCCTCGGGCATGGACGGCGATTCTCCGTTCCGTGCGGACGGTTTCTTCTTGCCACCTCCTCGCTTCTCCCGAGAAGGCTTGGCTGACGGCGTGCTCGGTCGAACAACCCCCTTGGCCGCGAAATACTGGAAAAGATCGGCAAAACTCCGCATCGGCTGTTTGCCGGAGAGGACTTCTTCGCTCAATGGTTCGGCCGGCGCCGGAGTTTGTGGCTTGCCCAGCCGCCGGGGTAATTCCACCGGCCGGGAGATGGTCAGCGGTGCCGGTCCATGCTGGGGGGCTGGTGATTCTTTCCGACCGGGGCGTTCGGAGCGATCCGCCCGCCGTCGTCCAACCGTTCGCTCACTGGTGCCGACCTCGGTTTCTTTCTCCCTCTGCTGTGCGGCGGCGACAGGTTTTGCCGCTTTCCGACGCTCCGCAGCCTTCTTTTTCCGCGACGGTCGGCCGTCGCCGGTCTGTCTCTCCGCCATCTGTTCGAGCGGCACGAGACTCAGGGAAATCCGCCGCCGCTCCCGCTCCACGTCCACCACCCAGACGCGGACCACATCCCCGACTGCAACAACCGAGTGCGGATCCACCGAGCGTGCAAACGGCTTCATCCGACTGCGGTGGATCAGTCCTGTATTGGGCAGCCCCACATCCACAAACGCCCCAAAATCCACCACATTGACAACGGTGCCCATCAGCTCCATGCCGGGAGAGAGATCTTCCAGCTTGACGATTCCCTGCTTGAAAACAGGAGGCGGTAAATCCTCGCGGGGGTCGCGCCCGGGACGCACAAACTGGGCCAGGATATCTTTCAGCAGGAGGACACCGCAGCCCAACTCGGCGGCAAGCTGCTCGGCGTTGACCTCCGCAATTTTGATGGCCAACTCCGCCTTGCGGACGGGTTGTGTCAAATCATCCGGCGTAAATCCCAGTTTTTCCAGCACCTGCTTGGCAAGTTCATAACTTTCCGGATGAATCCATGTTGCATCGAGCGGATTCTCTCCACCGGTGATCTTGAGAAATCCCGCCGCCTGAACGAAGGTCGTCTCCCCGATCCCCGGCACTTTCTTCAACTCCTCGCGGGTTTTGAACGGACCGTGTTGTTGCCGGTATTCCACGATCCGTCGCGCGGTGAGTTTATTGAGGCCCGACACATACCCCAAAAGCGCCGGGCTGGCCGTGTTGACGTCCACCCCCACGTAGTTGACGCAGGACTCCACAACCTCATCGAGAGATTCGCGGAGGTGTTTTTCCTTCAGGTCGTGCTGATACAGGCCGACACCCAGGTTGGCCGGTTCGATCTTGACCAGTTCACTCAAGGGATCCAGCAAACGTCGTCCGATGGAGACCGCTCCGCGAAAGATCGCGTCCAGGTGCGGCAATTCTTCCCGACCGATCTGGCTTGTGGAATAGACGCTGGCTCCCGCCTCATTGACGATCGTGTAACCAATCCCCCGGCCTTTCAGCTCGTTTTCCAGAAGATCCGCGATGAACATTTCGGTCATCCGACTGCCAGAGCCGTTTCCGATGGCAATGGCCGTCAGTTGATGTTTCTCGATCATCTCGATGACCGTTTTCTTCGCCGTTTCCCGGCTGTGGCCTTTTTTCTCGATGAGGTAGATGACGCCGTGATCGAGCACATTGCCGCACTCATCGAGGGCCGCCAGCTTGCACCCCTGACGGTAGCCGGGATCAATGGCGAGGATGCGGCGATCGCGGACCGGACGCTGGAGGAGCAATCGCCGGAGATTCTGCGCGAAGACCTTGACCGCATGGTTTTCCGCTCGCTCTGTTAACTCCCGGCGAATTTCCCTCTCCAGACTGGGAAGGATCAGGCGAACCAGGGCATCCTTCGCACAGCCTCGCAGGAAATCGGCGTGAGGATGGCCCGGCGGGATACAGATCTCCTCCACCGCCTTCTCCATCGCCTCCATGTCGGCCTCGATCCGCACGCGAAGGACTTTCAGGGCTTCACCCCGATTGATGGCCAGGACGCGGTGGGGCGGAATCTTGCGAATCGGCTCGGAAAAGTCAAAGTAATCCTCGAACTCCTTGGCGAGCTTCTCCAATTTGCGGCGTTTTTCGGCTTCTTTGGCCGCCTTTTTTGGATCCACCGGCGTCGCTGCGGGGGCCGGTGATGATGCCGCCGGAGCCTCTGCACTTCCTCCAGACGCCGCCACCACTTGAGGCGCCGCGGCCGACGGCACACCATCCGACGAGGCAGCGACTTCTCGCGATGTCTCCCCCTGTTCCGGGTTCGCAGCCGCTTCACCAGCGGGAACTGACTTTTCTCCCTGAGATTCTTCTGGAGTTGCCGCGACCTCGGGAGCAGGCTGAGCCGGGGTAAGAATTTCTGTAGCGGAGCCGCCTTCCGTTTGCCCGAGGGCCGATGGCCCGGCCCCTGCTTCCGCGGTGGTGGGCGATTCACTCGTTTTTTCCGCCGGGCTTATCTCCGAAGGGACGCCGGTCGTTTCAGCGGCTGTGGCAACCGCTTCTTCACCGGACGTTTGTCCCGCGGGAACGGCTGGTTCAATCGCTTCCGCAGTGCCGGTGGTTTCTTGTGGCGAGGATGTCTCGGTCCCTTCCCCCTGCGATCCGGCTGCCGAGGCTTCTCCGCCCTCTCCCGTTTTTTGATCGGTTGGAGCGCTGGCCGCCCCAGCAGGTGCTGCCGCCGCAGCCTGAACCGGTGCCTGTTCCGCTTCGGGCACCACCCGAACTGTGCGGATCACGCCCGTCCTCATCAGGATGTCGCGGAGACGGCCGCGGAGCTCCGTCTTCTCGCTGAACATCTCCGCGAGGATATGCCCCGCTCCCAGCAGGGCGTCCGCGATGTTAAGGACTTTCTTCTCCGGATCGACGTAATCGGCGGCCCTTTTATCCAGGTCTGCACAGATGGGGTCGGCAGTGAGGATTTCTTCCGCCAGATGTCCCAGGCCGCGCTCCCGGGCAACGGTGGCCAGGGTCCGTTTCTTCGGTCGGAAGGGCAGATAAAGATCTTCTAGCCGCCGGAGACTGTTGGCCGCGATGATCTTTTTCGCTAATTCAGGCGTCAACTTGTTCTGCGACTCGATCGCCCGGAGGATTGTCTGCTTCCGTTCCGCCAACTGGCGCAACTTTTTCACACGGGTGGCGATGGTGCGGATTTGCTCCTCGTCCAAACCACCCGTCTGGTCCTTTCGATACCGCGTGATGAACGGTATCGTATTTCCGGCATCGAGGAGCTCGACGACTGCCTGAATTCGGGCTTCTGGAATGTTCAGATCCCGCGCCAGTGAACGGAACGAAACAGTGACTTCAACTGTGGCCATAGTTATTTCGGGCGACGTGTGTCAAGATGCGCTCGCGTATCGCTGGCCGACCTCCCCAATCCAGCCGAACACCTGTAGCGTTCGCCTGATGGGGGACGAAGGAGTCACCCCGGACGGGTGCCTCATGAACCTTTTCGGTCCTCTTCCGCTCGGCTGAATGCCATCAGATAGAACGCGCCGCGCGATCCTCCCTAACCTTTCCTCGCAGTTACGGAAAACAACCAATCCACTTTCCGGCGGGTCCAACCTAAAGACGGTCTCAAGGTGTGTACCTATCGGATGAGTATACCCGATTTTCCAAAAAGGTGGATACGGGAGAATGCCTCCCGCTCGGCCTCTTCATTCCGCGATGCACTTCTCGTAGATGCGGTAACGCTTGTAAAGCTTTCCGCCGACTGCCTGGATCGTGTTGTTGATGGCGTGATTGTCCTCCAGCGTCCAGCTCAGCTCCGCGGAGTCAAAGCCCGCATCACGGACTCCGCGTTCAATAGTCTGGAGGATCATCAGTTCGGCGATTCCCCGATGTCGATATCCGGGAATGACTCCGAGGACCATCACCCGGGCGGTTTTCACCTGCTTGAGCCTCTGAAAGAGCCGCACGGCTCCGATCGGCATCCCCCAGGAGGTCAAACGCCCATTGAGGGGACGAATGGCCTCGTTGAGGTCGGGCACCGTGATGGAGAATCCGACCGCCTTGCCATTGTCTTCCGCCACAAGGACCAGGTCCGGCCGGGCAAACTGCGCCAATCGTTTGGCAAAATAGCGAAGCTCAGCAGGAGTCAGATCGATGAAGCCCCACTGGTCGTAACGGGTGACGGTGTACACTTCCACACATCGGGCCATCTCGGCCTCGAAATTGCTCAGGTTGAACGGCCGGATTTTGATCCGCGAGCGTTCCTGGAACCGCCGCACCCGCTGCATCCAGCAGCGAAGATTTTCATTATCTTTGACGAACCACCAGGCGTAGAGATCCTTGGCTTTCTGGAACCCCCACGATTCACACAACTCCGCATAATACGGCGGATTGTGATTCATCATGATCCGCGGCGGATACTGAAAACCTTCGATGAGCAGGCCGCAGGGATAATTGATGGAATAGTCAATCGGCCCCATCATGTGGGTCAAGCCCCGTTGCCGCATCCATTGGGCCGCCGCTTCAAACAGGGCGTGGGCAACGCGGGGATCTTCGATCGATTCAAACATCCCGAAGCAGCCCACCCTGGTCCCGTGCTTGGCGTTGTAGCGTGGGTCTTCGCTGACGAGGATTCGGCCCACCGGACAGCCATCCTGACAGGCCAGGAATTGGGCGGCCACTCCGTGCTGGTAAAAGGGATGCTTGCGGGGATTGAGAAACTCTTTGACCTCGATGAGAAGCGGCGGTACCCAATAGGGATCATTCTCGTAAATAAGCCAGGGCAAACGGGTGAAATAGTACTGATCCCGCCAGCTCTGTACGCGCCTCACGCGGACGGGCGCATCGCGGTCCTGGGGCAACCGGAGCCTCAGCATCGGGCGAGGTTCCAGGCCAAAGCTCAACAAATTGGACAGATGAAAGGACGACATATTTCAAATCCGGGCGGATCTTGGTTTCTCGGTTTCGTGCGGTGATGGGCAGAAACCGCCCGCCCTCACCGCCCTCTTAGGGTCCAAAATCATAGAGCCGATAGGTCTTGGTCAGCTTGGCCCCACCTTTTTCCAGGCTTCCCCGGGAAAGCGCATTCGACTCCAGCACCCACGAGAATTCCGCTTCTTCAATCCCCCATTCCAGCGCTTTCGGGACCAGTCCATCCAAAAGCACCAACCCGAACCCCAAAAGCTGATACTCCGGCAGGACATTCGTGCTGATCACGCGTACCCGTTTGATCGCTCGCTTGTTCCGCAAAAGGTGAATGAATCCGAACGGAAAGAGTCGGCCGTCAATTTCCTTGATGCGCTGATTATAATCCGGCAGGCAGAAAACCGCGCCCACCACGCGACCGTCCACCTCCACTCCCAGGGCCAGCTCGGGCACCATCAACCACCGCAATCCCTTCGCCATGTGCCGGACTTCCGCCGGCGTCATCGGCACAAATCCCCAGGTATTGATCAACGAGCGATTGTAAATAGAGAGGAAAAGCTCGACATCCTCCAGAAACCGCCTTTTGTTGAGCATCCGGATTTTGACATTATACCGTTCCACAATTTTGTCGCAGACCGGCTTCAGCTTCTCGCGGATTTTGGGGAGCATGCTCACATGCCCCCAGTACGCGTAAAGGTCCTGCGTCTTCCGAAAGCCGTACGATTCAATGAGCCGCTCATAGTACGGCGGGTTGTATGTCATCATGAAGGTCGGGGGTGAATCGAACCCGTCGATGAGCAGACCGAGCTCGTAATTGAGGCTTGGATTGGTCGGTCCCCGGAGTTTTTCAATCCCCCGTTGGGCAAACCACGCCCGGACGGCGTCAAACAGGGCGTGCGCCACCCGCTCGTCATCCACCGACTCGAAAAAGCCAAAAAATCCCCGCTGCTCGTTAAACCGCTCGTTGTGTCCGCGGTTCAGAATGGCAAGGATCCGCCCGGCCACCTCGTTCCCGCGAAAAGCCAGAAACGCCTGGGCCTCGTTTCGTTCGTAAAACGGATGGGGTACAAAACCCACCAATCCCCGCTGGTTGTTTCGCAACGGGGGAACCCAGTTGGGGTCATCGCGATACAATCGCCAGGGGAATTCAAGGAATTGCTTCTGTTCCCACCGCGTGCGGACAGGACGAACGGTAATTTCCGACATAACGTCTCCATTCCTGGCAACCCGCGTTTCCATACTGCCGGATTGTAAGGCCGACACGCCAGGCCGGTCAACGTGAAACGAACCTGCAGAAGGAAATCGGATCATATGCACTTGCGATGGACTTTGGGCACGATTCAGGGTCAAGACCGCACAGCAACCCAGTTAGCTGTCCAGTTTTTGTCAGGCCGCGAGGCGGTTAAACCACCCCCGCTTCCAAACCAAACGTGTTTCCGCCGTCGTGGCGACTGCTCACGCCCCATTGAATCACAGTTTCTTGATTGCCGAAAGCCCCAGTCAACTCAGGGATTCTGCCGGACTCCAAAATTGCGGGCAGCAGGGTTTTCCACCACCCACCGATCCTCAGCCACCTGCCGAAGCCGGGGATCCTGGCCGTAAATTCCTCCGCTCTCGGGAACCGGCAATCGCGGTCGGGAAGCCGCCGGGCGGTCTTCACAAAACCACCAATTTTCCGCGAACCGAAAGGTTTCCGGAGCGGTATAGGGACCGACGTTGACAAAATCCCGCAAATCGGAACGGAACACAATCAGGTTGCGCTCGAACACTCCATTGCGCGACGGCACAAAACCGGGCTCCCGGGTTTCCTGAAGGATTCTGGCCACCCATATCTGCGGCCGAATAATGGTGTTATGACGGAAAACCGCCCCATCGACCCCCACAAAGGAGACGGCGGCCTCGCCACCCACGAACAGACAATCCTCCACCAGCAGGTCCTTCGCTTCGTAGAGGACACCCCGCGGCCGGAAAAACGCCAGTCCTGTAGATCCCCCCAGTTGCACGCACCGCTTGGCCGCATCCACGAATCGGCACTGCCGGATGACAATCTGCGTGGAACCGCCTTTGGCCTGCGGGCCCGTATCCTGTGAAAAACCTTTCTTGCCTTTGAACAGACACCGCTCAAGGACACCGCGGTGGCAGCCCACCATGTCCACGGCCTGGCCACCCCAGCCTTCTATCCGGCAGTCAGCCACCACGAAATCGGTGACCCCGGAAAGCTTAATCCCGTCATAGTTTCCTACCGGCCCCACATCCTCCACGACGACGTGCTCCAAGCGAATGTGATGGGTCGGGGTGTCAAAACTGCCCCCGTCGTCGATATTCAACCCGTTCACTTTCTGCCCCCGAAAACGCAGATACCGCAGGACAAAGTAGCTTCCTTCGGAAATTTGCCAACCTGTGGTGCCGCCCGCGAACAGCGGCGGATTCTGGGGGTCGGCCCCTTCGATAACAACCGGTGCATCCTCCCGACCGTGGAGGTTTTCAATCCAAACGTCGCCTCCGTACTGGCCCGATTCAATGCGAATCACCATGCCTGGCTGTGCCCGGCGGACCGCCTCGCGGAATTCGGCATCATTGCGGACCACGACGCTCCTGGGGGAAAGGGTCGTCACGATCCCGCCCCCTCGCTGTGCCGCTGCAAAATGGCCCGCCGCGGCTGTCACAATTCCCAGGGAGATCAGCCCGGCAACTGTCAAAAGTGAGTGGCTCGTCTTCATGGAGGCTAACTCCGATGCGTGAGATGGGGTTCTTTGATCGGGTCGTTTGACCGGGATGGTTTCCCGGAGCGCCCGGTACCGACGTGTCCGGACAGCTCCACCGATCCGGCCGAACCAGCCATAACCATAGCCCAGCCGCCAGACGCCGCTTTCTCATGACACCCCATAGCACAAAGACCAAATTTAACCTATACTGGAGCGGAGTGAGCTGGAATTTATTCGGGCATAATTCGCATATCTTTCACAACCACTGCCCGAATTGCCCCCCTTTCCGCATTATTCTGCCATAAATCGCCCTCTCTGCAAGAAAAAAGCGAAACTTTCTGGACCGGCCAAGGTTAAACTTCTGAGAGGAGCGTACGCAAGGAACTGGCAGGGCAATAACATCGTAGGGAAAGAAAACTGTCCACGTCTTTCCCAAAAATCCTTTGAACAGGTGGCATTTCTTCGGAACAGAGTTGTCGGAACAGAGTGAGAGGTGTCTTACTGATGGGCCGGACAGCTCCCCGAAAGGCGGACTCCATCGGCGGAAGCCGGGCGGGGACGCCTTCGCAGAGTGGCCCGCGCCCGACCAATCGGAGGTCTTCCTATGCTGAACCTTCCCCCGCTCGACGAACTCCAGTTGGCCATGCGGTTCGACGAACTCCGCAGACAGTTGGCGGACCCGCGCTACGAGCCTTTGTACAACAAGACGCTGGCATTCTGGGCCCTCCCCAGCGATCGTCGTTTGCCGCTGGCCCTCATGAATCGCACGCTCAGACAGATCATTTTCAGCTCTTTCACTGAACTGGCGGGAACCCCCGGTATCGGCAAAAAGAAACTTCAGGGGCTGTTGATGCTGTTGGAAAGGGCCGCCAATACCGATCCGGCGACGATCCCCGTTCATCCTGTCGTCTCGGAGGTCATTGCGGGGGAGATTTTGGACACGGAAAAAGAAAACGCTTTCCGCTGGGATGAAGTATCAGAAATCACCTGGGCGGAGTGGCGTGCCACGGTGGTGCGGCATCGGCTCCAGAAAGTGCCGCTCGGTCGGCTGGCCCCTTCGTTGAAACGGATCACCCGGGTCATCTGGGATTCGCCACTCGGCGAATTCGTGGACATGACGATCAACGATCTGCGAGAAAAGCGATCGTTTGGTGAACGCCGTCTGGCCGCAGTCCTGGAGGTCTTTGCCGCCATCCATGAAGCCCTCAAAAACGTGACTCCCCAATCCCATCTTGCCATCGAGCTGGCGCCGCGGCGGATTCTGCAGATGCAACAGTGGATCCTGGAAACGTGGCAGAACGGCAAAGTTCCCACGGAACAGGAAATCCGGGAGAATTTCATCATGCCGCTCCTCGAACAGGCCCGCGTGGACGCCGTGGAGCAGACCGTGGATCTGGTGGAACGCCGCCTGGGCATCAAGGAACCACCGTTGAGCGTCCGACAGCTCGGCAGAATGTTCAACCTGACCCGGGCGAGAATCTATCAACTCTTCGACGAACTGGCGGAAATCATGCGGATCCGCTGGCCGCTCGGCCGGGCCTTCACCCAGTTGCTCCAGAGCTTCATCGTCCTGGAGTTCAACCGGCGCGGCACGGGTCCCGATATCACGCAGTTGACCATGGCCATTGAGATCTTCTTTCCCAAGCCGGGCGAACGCCGCCAGATTGTGAGCGGAAAAGGCGGCTTGCC
>NZ_JACIYL010000400.1 GCF_014359955.1 Thermogutta sp.
AGGGCATGCCGATGAGGCCTGATGGATCCCTTTGCAAAACTGCAATGTTTTGCACATACCGATACAAATTCCCATCACCCCCAGCAAAGCCGATTGGGTCCTCGCTCAGCCAGCGGCCGACCGAAGCATCATACCAGCGGTTGAGGTTGTTTTGAAGTTCTGTGTCACTATCAAATGGTCTACTGGTAAATACAAGGCGACTATAGCTGACTAAGAATGCAGAGTAATCAAATAATAAAACATGCCCTATCGCCGGATTACTCTCCGACGTGACCTTGTCGAAGGCGTCGTAGATGAGGTGGTTGACCACGATCGTCGCCCCTTGCCTCCGCCACATCTGGGTTGTCGGGTCTTGCGACCACGCCGGAAACCGTCAGCGGGTCGAAGATCGCAATGTCCGGCACGGTATTCAACGTGGTCGGTCAGAGTTGATCGAACATGCCCCAACGATTCCCTCAGCGGTTCTATCATCAAGGAGGTCATCTCCCCCATATCCACGGTTGACGTACCTTCCTGTAGCTTATGTCGAATGAGGGATTAGTCCACATGTAACCGGTGTGTTATGCGGTGGTCACCAAGTTGTCCATGATGACATCTAAGTAATAACCTGGATACTCATCCTCAATATCCATTATGATCTGGCGGACAGCGCGAGTCTTCGGAATTCGAGACGCATCCCAGCTAATCACCACGGGCGAGTGAAACTTTTCCCCTTTTACGGTGCAATACACCATTTCCACAAGTGGCTTCCTTTCGCTATCCCACAGGATGACACTTTGCCCATTGCGCAGATGCTTTCGAAGAAGTGTAAGCGCAATAGCCATCCTACATTCCTCTTGGAATTCGTGAACCAATCGATTCAATGCATAACTTTCGAATAGGTTTAAAGGACGCGCCTGAATCTCCAGAACGAGGCTCGTTCCTGTGCTGAGTAGATGCCAACGAGTTAATTGTGCGTCGACGCGCGCACCGGTTCTGCCTGATCGCGATACGATGTCTTGACGAAACGCCGCACTACCCAGCGTCTCTAACAGTTCTTCTTGTTCTTCCTGCGTAAGGGCGGGCGCCGGAAACGGGGCTATATCGTAAGCAGTGTTCACGGCCCGTGGGTAAAAAGCTACGACCCCAATGACAACACCCGCTACAGGTGCTGCAACGATTACGCACAGTAAGACGCGCTTCACCGCCGTATTGCTCATTCACACCTCACTTCTTCGAAACACAAACATTCCCAACTGCCCCAGCTCTTTGGCATCTATTGAAGAGTGCCGAATAAGCGAGTTGTTGACACACACTACTCGGATAGTTCTTCTGCGGCCATCCAAAAAACCGGCATGTCTAACTCCACGGTCCTAAATTCAGCTATCCGCTTAAGCTGTTTACGCCCGAAATCGGTGACCTCAGTCCCTCGCAAATCGAGGGATTGTAAGTTTCTCAGGCTAGTAAGCTGCGGAATTCCGTTGTCAGATATACGCGTAGCGCTCAAATCTAACTTCTGAAGGGTTGCGAGTTTGCTTAACCAATGCAAGCCCTCATCCGTTATGCCTGTGCCGGATAAATTTAAAAATTCCAGATCTTTCAAATTCGCTATATATCGCAAGCCTTGGTTACTAATGCCAGTATTTCCGAGTCCCAACGCGCGAAGCCGCTCAAGGCGAGCGATATGCCGCAAGTCCGCATCACGCACGGGCGTGTCGTCCAAAAAAAGAGCCTGCAAGCTCTGAAACCTACTAAGTTCGGATTTGTTCAGATCGTCCAGCGGATTCCCTGAGAGATCAAGCGATTCCAAAGCCGGTAACGTCACCAAGTGTGCTAACCCGGGGCCGTGAACGCCGCAATTCCGCATGGAAAGAACACGGAGCCCGTGCAATTCTTTCAAATGTGCAAGAGATTCATCAGTAATGGCTGGAAAACCACTGAGATCGAGTACCTGCAGATTACATAAAGCAGAGACGTACGCCAGAAAGTCACCGGTCAACTCCCCTTTCCCCGTTATACATAGGGATTCCAGATCTGGAAGTTTTGTGACAATCGCCAGTCCTTCATCGCTAACTGTGGGCTTATCGTCTCGCAAGGTTCGTAGAACATCAGGGCCGATGTCGATGAGCAAAGCACGGATGTGTGACCGGCCCTCCACCGCCTTCGCGATGTCCTCATCGGAATAGGCATTGACAAGAAGCCAATGTGCGGACTTACCTCTTTCCGGAATCGCCAGCGGTATCGTGCCAGTCCGTTCATACTCGCCGTCGTCACATCGCAAGCAGCCGCAACCCATGCAAGCGATGAATCCGACAGAGAGTGTAATCCCTAAAAATCCCTTTCCAGTCCGTGTGCACATGGGATCGCAATTCTCTTCCTTCAAATCTTCCTGAACTTCAGATGTCAACGACTAAACGGCAAAAAACGGCCATCCTACCACGAGCCTAGGTTTTCTCGCAACACGGTCCACATTCGCCGTAGAATTCTTTTTGATAAACAGCTAGAAATAACACCGTACCCAAAGACCACTGATCGTGTTCCTTGCGTGGATCAGTCACAATCACGGCAGTCCAATCCCCAAATAACCCAAAGAATCGACGGCTCAGCTTTACGAAAATCCGGAGCTCGCCCTCAAATTGTTGTGCAACCCGGATACGTTGACCAGGCCCAGGTATCGTGCCGGCCGGACATCGTTTATCGATGTGGAAAATAATTTTTCCGTCGTTTTTTGCCCATTCTCGGGTTGCATCCTCGACGAGCTTCTGTATTCTCTCCTTCGAGAGGCCAGAGGAGCCCTTCGCCGGAAGAACCACACTTATCGTTCTTATGGGCTGGATCACTCGGTATGTCAGCGTACCTCGATACCATAGCGTTAACCCTTCCGGGTCAACGGCTGTTAAGCTTCTATTCCCCACATACCGATACAAATTCCCATCCCCGGCAGCGAAACCGATCGGGTCCTCGCTGAGCCAGCGGCCGACGCGGGCGTCGTACCAGCGGTGGAGGTTGTTTTGTAGGCCCGTGTCAGCATCGAATGGTCGGGCAGTGAAGAGGAACAAGGAGTCCACCGCCGGATTACTCTCCGACGTCACCTTACCAAAAGCGTCATAGATGAGGTGGTTGACCACGGTGGTCATGTCGCTGCCCGGATCATACTTCGCGATGTCCCGCACCGTGTTCAAGTGGTCCGTCAGCGTCCACTGTACAAGGTCGGGTGTACCGCCGTCAACGGCCTCCTCGGCCAAAATTTGGTCCACCGCCGGACCCCAAAATACCGCTGGCGGAGGTGGCCGATCTGAGGGTGCTCGAAGCTGCTCGCCAAACAGCCCGGCACGTGCGTTCATCGGGGTTGGTTGGGTAAGTGATCGTTTTGGCCGGCGCCTCCTGAACCGCGCTTTTTCTGACAAGTCTCGTTGGCGTCATTGCTCCCTGAGGCCCCATTTCCCTCCCTCGGTGGAGCAGCACGACCGTTCGTGAAACGTGAGCCGGGGTGGCGTAACCCCTTCGGCGGAACCACCGTCCCGTCCATCAGTACTACAACATTGAGAATGGAGGGCAAGCCCCCCAATGCTCCGCCTGGCCTACCCCAATACTCGATGACCCAATACCACCGATCACCCGCGCGCGGCACGAGGCTGATGCCTTCCAGGGACCATAGCGTGTCTCTGTCGGCAGAAGACCTGAGCAGTCTCGCCTTCTCCCGCTCGGCCAGGGCAAGTGCCTTTCTGGCCGACAGGGGCGGATTCGCTTCATTCGGTCGCCACGGCGGACTGCGCCGAAGCATTTCGCAGGATATCGTGGTGACAAAGTCCCGGCCATTAAACGAGCTGTACACCTTTTCTCTTACCGGCAATGACGGAGTGCCCGGTCTTGTTGCCCAATAGATCGACGGCGACTCGTCATCCCGTATACCATACTCCCTGGGCTGAACGAGCGTCCCATCCAGCAGCACCGCAAGCGTGAGCCCATACAGCTCGTCGCGGTCATAGTGGACCTTATAGGAAATTTCCCAATACCAGTGGTCCTCCCAGGGCCTAAGC
>NZ_JACIYL010000401.1 GCF_014359955.1 Thermogutta sp.
CTGCATCGTCTGCTGATCCTGGCTGAGGAGGACGTCGATCGACCCAGCGTCGAAATGGACCCGTTCGATCACGCCGGCCACGCCCAGGACTCGGTAGGCATCTATCCGCCGGATGCGGGTGTCGTGCTCAATTTCGACCTGGTCATTCACACGCAAGTCCGCAGGTCGCAGAATCTGCCCGCCCACATTGGCCTGACCGTTGAGGGTGACCACACAATCCTCTGCCCAGGGAAGCGTGATCACCTGTCCCGATACGTCCGATTCCACGGTCAAGCGGGCGTTTTTGGCGTCCACCTCCCGCACGATTCCTTTCATTTGCACCACCCGCAAGGCAGCCACTTCCGTCACGACGAGCTCGGGCCCCTCACGCTGATAGAACAACTCCACCCGGTCGCCACTTTTGAGCTCCGTGTACTCCAGCTTTTGCCCCTGAAAGGTGGGCTGTCCATTGAGCGTCACAGGCGTTCCCCGCGGTACACGAAGAACCAGTTTTTCCCCTTCCGGTTCTTTGGCGACGGTGATCGTCCCCTCTTCGGGAGCCACGGCTTCGATCTGGCCGATCAGCCGTTCCGGACGGATCGCCTCAATGCGCTGAACCTGTCGGCCCTGTTCGTCGCGATAGACCGTGATCGTGATGCGATCGCCCGGCTGAAGATCGCGCAACAGCGACTTCTTGTCGTTGATGATGACCTCGTCCCATGACCGGATTTCACGTTCTTCCTTGCCCTGACCGTCATGGTCGATGATCAGCCGCCGGGCATCCAGGAGCACCACTTCCAGGCGTCCCTGCACTGGGGCCACCGCTGGGGGCGGCGCCGGAGGTCCAGACCGCTCGGGCAGGAGCATGAAAATCGACACGAGAAGCGAGCACGCCACGGCCACGCCCGCGATGATCCGCATCGTTCTTTTTTGTCGCTGCTGCTTGAGTTCCTCTTCGCTGGGCTGTGATCGTTCCCCCGAGATGCTCGCGGGCACACTCACCTGCGGAGCCTTCAAAAGCGCCAGGGCCTCCCGGGCAGAACTCAAGCGCTGCTGCTGATCTTTGACCACCAGACGGTCCACCACCTGAGCCAGGTCCTCCGGAACACCTTCCAGCACGCGATGGATGGGGGGCAATTTTTGATCGGGTGAGGCATGCCACATCATCCACGCAATCTGGCGATCCCGACCAAACGTGCTGAGCGTCGGGAAGAGTAACTCGAAATCCGGCCCACACATCAGTTCGTAGGCCGTAAACCCCAGAGAATATAAATCGCTGGCAGGTCCGACAGGGCCGAACTGGGCGCTGATGAGCTCCGGCGCCATGTACTTGGTGGTGCCCTTCAAAAGACTTCCATGCTCATCTGTGGCCCTGCGTGCCAGCCCAAAATCCCCCAGTTTGACCCGTCCACGAGAATCCAATAGCAGATTGCTGGGCTTGATATCACCGTGGATGATGCCGTTGGTGTGGAGGAAATCCAGGGCCTGAAGCGAATCGATGAGGATTTCGCGGAGAAAATCCAGGTCGATCGGCCCCTTTTGCACACTGGCCTGAAGGCTCCCCCGCATCAACTCCAGAATGAGCCACCCCCGGGATCGCACCACATCGTAGATGGTGATGATATTCGGATGCTGGAGGGTCGCTAGGAGCTGTGCTTCTTTCCAGTAGCGCTCAAGTTGCTTGGGATCCCGTCGAAAATGGGGATGAATCTCCTTGATCGCCACGTCGCGGCCTAGTTCCCGGTCTCGCCCTCGATAGACCGTGGCAAAGTCCCCGGTAGCGATGGTGCCCACGATGTCATAACGGGATGCTTGGCCCATTCCCAACCTCACACCGAACCGCGGCGGCGTGGCCTGCGTCTCTGTTTCCGACCGAACTTGTCACATCACGCAAGTTGCGCCAGGCTATTCCTTGAGGAGGATCCGTAAAAGCTCCTCCAGTCGCTCATCCCGCGAGCGACTTCCTGTCAATCCAGTATAAGAGTTTCGCCCTTTTTCCGCGTAGAGCAAGAGGAGAACCTGACGGTAGAGTTCCCGCTCGCGCTGATGATCACCCCGGCTGTGGGCCCAGTGAGCCTCGCGGAGAAGTCTTTGATACTCGGCCAGTGGCGCGTTTGGGTTGAGATTGGAATAGTACTCCGCCGCGAGTTCTTCCCTGGCGCGTTCGAGTTCTTCCAGATTACTCCGCGTGGTTGGAGCGGGTTCCACGAAAAGGAGCGCCAACGAGGTCAAGAGGCTGGCAGCCAGCACCACCACCAGGAGAACGGGATTGCTCGATCGCTTGACCTCGCGTTTTTTCTCATCAGGGGAATCTTCTTCCAGGTGCAAACTGGGCAGACTGCCGTCGGGGGCCAGCTTCCATGCAGGTTCCGCCGTCTGGGTGAGGATGAGTCGGGCCACCTTTTTTCCCGCAGCAGGAGTGGCCACCTTCCCTGTTGCGACGGGCGAATCGACTTTCGCCGCTTTTTCAGCCCGCCCCGCCCCGGCACCATCGCCGCGCGGCCTGTTCTTTTCCGCTGCCACCTCCCGCCGTGCCTGTTCGATGCCAGGTCTTTCACGAGCTGCGGCAGGCGTCCCCAGGTCTTTCACCCCCGGGCGCTCCCCTTTGGCTGGGGAGATTTCCGGGACCTTTTTGCCTTCTTTTTTCGCCTCTTCCCTGGCTGCCTCGGGGGCCGGAGCAACGGGTGGACTGGCCACCGGGGGTTCTGCTGGCCTGGCTTTCGATTCCGGCTGCTGTGGGAGAACGGACTCCGGCCGGAAGCGATGGCGACACCAGGGGCAGGCCACCTTGCTCTGCATCGCCGCATCGCTCACGGTCATTTCCGTGCCGCACAATGGACATTGAATCTTGACGGGCATGCCACCAATCCGTTCTCTGCCAATCCAGATTGTCAGGTTGTTTTGCCGAAATTTTTCCGCCAGGCGTTCACTTTTCACTCCCCCAGTGCGTTGTTCCTGAAAATTCGTTGACCTCACAGCGACAAACCGAAGTAAAGATAGTTCATGAGAAACGGTCCCACCAGGATGAGCACGGCTGCCGCCATGACCAAAATCCCCGGCAACAGCATGTTGACACCCGCCTCTCCCGCGATCATTTCGGCTCGCTGGGACCGCTTGATGCGGAGCACGTCGGCCTGGGTGCGGAAGATCGAGGCCAGCGGCGTTCCCAGGGTCTCCCCCTGCAAGATGGAGCCGATAATGCTCGTGATTTCGTCATCGGCGAGGCGTTCTCGCATCGCGTGAAAGGCTTCATAGCGGGTCTTCCCCATCCGGATGTCGGCGAGAACACGGCCGAATTCCTCGGCGATGGGATGCCCGCGATATTCTTCCACAGCCTGGGCCAGGGCATTGAGAAACGTGGAGCCCGCTTCCATCAAAAGGGTCAGCAGGTCCAGGAGAAACGGCAGCCGACGTTTGATGGCCTGGAGACGTCGCGCTGCCCGGTCAGCCAGCCGCAACCGCAGCAGCCACACGGTCAGCCCGGAGAAAATCACGGCGAGGAGAACGCCCGCGGCTCCCACGGCCCGCACTGCCACATAGGTGTACAGCGGGAAAAGCATGAGAGCAATGAGTTCGAGCTTGGCCAGATATTCCTCCGCCAGCCAGAATCGTGGCAACCCGGCACAGTGAATGTGCCGCTGGATCTCGGGAAGGGCCTCCCGAAACGCCGCCCGATTGAATCGCGCCAGGAGTTGAATAAGCGGCTGAAACAGCCGAAAAAAACGGTCCGCACGACGTAGTTCATTGATTCGGCTGACGTCATAGCGCCACTCGGCCCCCTGGGGCAGATCTTCCGTATGAACGATCTGCCACAGCCACTGGGTCACAAAAAACCCGGCGGCCGCCCACAGCGCGGAAGAAACAACCAGCAGAAACGCATGTTGCTGTCCAGCTTGCCAGGTTTCCATAGGCAACTCATCCTTTTTCAGGATGGCGTGTTTTGCGATTCTTTTTACTAACGGTCACGGCGTATGCACCTTTTTTCGGCTTTTCGCTATTAGATATCAGGCCTTAGTAACGCACGGGCCCAGAGATA
>NZ_JACIYL010000402.1 GCF_014359955.1 Thermogutta sp.
AATCACGCAGAACCAGAACCGTCTTTTTCTCCCATTTCTATTTTACACGAGCTTCCCCCGGTCGAAAACGTTCGCTCCTTGTGATAACCTGATACCGCGGTTGCCGCTTTCGCCCCTCGGGCAAATGAGCCCGACAAGCAACTCCCTCCGAGGGGCGCTTCGGAGGGGCACGCTGGCCGTGCCCGCTGGTGCAAAATGGAATATCCAACGTTGAAAGACGGACGTGACAGGCACGTCCCTCCGAGAAAGACGGACCTGACAAGCAGGTCCCTCCGAGCTGTGGCGAATCCGCGTGGCCGTCCGCGTCCCCATGACCGAATCAAAATGGCGGATGTGTCAGGCCGGCGACCGATTGATGTCCCGCGTTTTTTTACAACTTCGTGAGGGAATTCTCCATGAGGCGGATCACCGGAAGGCTTTCAAGCAGAAAATTACTGCCCTTGACCGCGGTAGGTGTGGTGGTGGCGGTTGTCAGCAGCGTCGATCCAGGCCGCCACCTGGTCTGGGCGGGAGAATCGCTCCGGCTGTGGTACGAACGGCCGGCAGAAAAGTGGACCGAAGCCCTGCCGGTCGGCAATGGCCGTCTGGGGGCCATGGTCTTTGGTAGAACGGATCGGGAACGGCTCCAGATCAACGAAGACACGGTCTGGGCTGGTTCACCCCATGACTACTCGCATCCAGGCGCCGCCAAGTATCTTTCTGAGATTCGTCGTCTCCTGCTGGAGGGAAGACAGCAGGAAGCCACCGCCCTGGCGGCCGAGCACTTCATGAGTATTCCACTCCGTCAGATGCCGTATCAACCGTGCTGCGACCTGGAACTGGACTTCGGCAAAACCGGCCCCGTCAGTTCGTACCGAAGGGAGCTCGATCTTTCCTCCGCCGTGGTGCTGACGACCTACCGCACAGGCGACGTGACATTCACACGCAGCGTCTTTGCCAGTTATCCGGATCAGGTGATCGTGGTCCGAATCACCGCCGACAAGCCTGGGGCGGTGACGTTCGTAGCCTCGTTGACAACACCCCATGCCCAACACGAAGTTCATGCGGCCGACAATCACATCGTGCTCCGCGGCAAGGTGGCGGACTACGTCATTCGGTCCACCGGTGAACGCCTTCCCAGCGCCATCCGTTTTGAAGTTCGGGCTGTGGTTCTGGCGGAAGGCGGCTCGGTCATCGCTGAGAATGGTGCCCTCCGGGTGCGCGAGGCGGACGCCGCAACGATTTTGCTCACGGCGGCCACCAACTATCGCAATTTCCGAGATGTGAGTGGCGATCCCTCGGCTCGCTGCGCTGCGGTGATTCAGAACGCCGCTTCGCTTTCCTACGAGAGATTACTTACGCGGCATCGGGAAGATTATCGCGCGCTGTTCAATCGCGTTCACCTCTCGCTGCCCGAAACTCCGGCGGCCGATCAGCCCACGGATCGCCGAATCCGCGATTTCGGCAAGCAGGAAGACCCACAACTGGCGGCCCTCTATTTCCAGTTCGGGCGGTACCTGCTGATCGCGAGTAGCCGTCCTGGCAGTCAACCAGCGAATCTTCAGGGAATCTGGAATGAAAGTCTTAACCCGCCGTGGGAGTCCAAATACACCACGAACATCAACGTGGAAATGAATTACTGGCCCGCCGAAGTGTGCAATTTGTCCGAGTGCGCCGAACCGCTTTTCGCCGCCATGGAAGAACTGGCGATCTCCGGCGCCCGAACTGCCGAGGTCCACTACGGGATGCCAGGCTGGGTGCTTCATCACAATTTTGACCTCTGGCGGGGAACGGCCCCTATCAATGCCGCAAACCACGGCATTTGGCCGATGGGCGGTGCCTGGCTCTGCCAGCACCTGTGGTGGCACTATGAATTCACGCTGGACCGCGAATTCCTGGCGCGCCGGGCATACCCCCTCATGAAGGGAGCGTGCGAATTTTTCGTCAACTATCTCATCGAAGATCCCCGAAGCGAACACCACTGGCTTATTTCCGGACCGTCCAACTCTCCCGAACAGGGCGGCCTCGTCATGGGGCCCACCATGGACCATCAGATCCTGCGTTACCTCTTCTTGACCACGGCCAAGGCGGCCGACATCCTCGGCGTTGATCCCGATTTCCGCGACAGGCTCCTGGAAATGCGAGCCCGTATCGCTCCAAACCAGATCGGGAAATATGGACAACTCCAGGAATGGCTCGAAGACAAGGACGATCCCAACAACAAACATCGACATGTGTCCCATCTCTGGGCCGTTTTTCCCGGGGAAGAGATCACACCACGGGGAACTCCGGAGCTCTGTCGGGCGGCCCGGCGATCCCTGGAATTTCGGGGCGATGGAGGAACAGGATGGAGCAAAGCCTGGAAGGTCTGCCTTTGGGCACGGTTTGAGGACGGAAATCGGGCATACAAGTTACTCAGAGAGTTGATCGCTCAAAACACCCTTCCCAATATGTTCGATACCTGTCCGCCGTTTCAAATTGACGGGAATTTCGGCGGCACCATGGGTATAGCGCAGATGCTGTTGCAATCCCACAGCGGTGAAATCTCCATTTTGCCTGCTCTGCCGGATGCGTGGCCGTCGGGCCAAGTGGAAGGACTCCGTGCGCGGGGCAAAGTGGGGGTCGCCATCCAGTGGGATGAGCACACGATCCTGGCGAAGCTGACACCCGAGGTGCCCCAGTCGATTCGCCTGCGACTTCCCAGCACCGTCAGACAGGTGGAGATTCGCGACGCTGTCGGTTCGCCCGTCACCACAACACGCACCGAAGATGGAGCGTACGTCTTTTCGGCGCAGCCCGGAAGCTACATCCTCCAGGCCAGCCGAGCCTAGCCAGGTAGGTCTCTATCGAGGACGAGGGGATTGCTTCTCCAGTTCCCTCGCCGCAATCTACCGCGAACGCTCGTCCGCTGATTACAATGGACGCTGAAGAGAGTGTGCCGCGAGCCCCTTGAAGAGCGGTCAATTCAAGACGAAGTCACCCTCAAGCGGGGCAAGGCATCGCCGCATTCTGGTAGTCTCTTACCGCAAACAGCCGGTGAGCCCGGGCGAAGGTCTCCGGTTCACACGGAGACCTGACAAAAGAGTTCTCCGCAGACAGAATCACGGGAGGGAAAAACCACCTTTATGATCAGCCGATACGAACACGCTTACGTGCTTGATGTCATGTCCGACGACCATCCCGGCATTGTGGCCACCGTGAGCGCGGCCGTGGAGGAACTGGGAGCCAACATCGACGCCTGCAGCCAAACGGTGCTAGGCGGCTATTTCACGCTGATTATGATCATCAGTTTGCCCCGCCCCATCGATCCGGAAGAGCTAGCCGAACACGTTCGGAAAGCCGGGGGAGCCTGGAACCTCCAGGTCCTTGCCCGGCGGGCCGTGCCTGTGGAAAGCTATTCTGCCAAGGTGCCCTGCGACCGTTTCGTCATCACGGCGTTCGGCAAGGACCAGCCGGGAATCGTCCGCCGGTTCAGCCAGTATTTGGCAAGTAAAGACATCAATATTGTGGACCTTTACGGCGACCACTCCGGCGACGAATTTGTGCTCATTGGCCAGATTGAGATCCCCACCAAATGGGATATTCGCCTTCTCCAGGCGGACCTCGAACAGATGGGGAGCGAACTCGGTTTCACGGTGAAGCTCCAGCACGAGAACGTGTTCGTGGCGACCAATCAGCTTCGCCTCATTCACAGCGCGGAGCGCTGGCCCAGTCTCTCCGCCGCCGAGCGATGAACCGGGGTTCCAACATTGACGGGGAGAAGATAAACCAGGTCGCCCCGAAGGGTCCGCCATAGCCGGCCTTCAGACTGTGGGACAACTCTCATCACCAGATTGCCCAAACCTCCGAAACCACCAACTTTCTGCCAATCTCAATAAAATCCCAGTCGTCCCCGCTTTTTTTCTGTCGCCAGTAAAGACTCCGGACCGCGCCGCGACTTTCCGCGGGAGTGAAAGTCAGCTCGAAGGAACTTGCCTGTTGGCGCTCGATTGGGACCTCGGCGAATCCGATTTATGGGCTGAATCTTTG
>NZ_JACIYL010000403.1 GCF_014359955.1 Thermogutta sp.
CTCAGCGCCGTGATGACCGGCAGGACGCGACGGAGTTCTTCCTGCGAAGAAACGGGCTGGGCACCGGGACGGGTGCTCTCCCCGCCCACGTCGATAATGTCGGCACCCTCTTCCGCCAGTTGGAGGCCGCGCTCAATCGCCGCCGACGCGTCCAGATACAGCCCGCCATCCGAAAAACTGTCCGGCGTGACGTTGAGAATGCCCATCAGAAGCGGCCGACGGGCGAGCGACAGGGTTCTGCTCCGCAACGACCATATCTCAGCCATGGGCGCTGTCACCCGAAAAGCGGGACAACTTCGGAATGCCGACAATCTTTTCCCCTCATTTTGACTTCCCGCGTGGTGCGGGATAATCCTCACACGCCGGGACCCCTTCCCGGAAAAAGCCCTTCGCGCTTTGCTGCACGTTTCATGGGGATGGCTGTTCTTCACGGAGGGGCCGAATACCCCCGAGGGCCCCTTTCGCATAGTACAGCAGTTCTCGCCGTGTGGCGAGGAAGTACACGACGCAGCCCAGAACGATTTTCACCGGCAAGGCGAGCCAGGGTGAGGCCACTCCCCCATACCGAAGGCCAGCGTCGGCCGTCATGACGGCGGCAGCCATCAGGAGGGAGCCACCTATCGCCGGTCGGGCCGCTGTGACGAGCAGCCCAAGCGGCAGGCCAGCACAACGGAACGCCCACGCAACGTAGGCCGGCACAACCAGCAAACCAAAGACGATCAAATACACCCAGGAAAGAACGATGACCCCTTCAAGTTGCCCAGCACAGGAGAGAACCGTTACCAGAAAGGACAGTGACGTCACAATGGCCACCGGTATGCAGGCCCGGGCCATCTGGTCGGCACGGCCGACCGAGGCGTAGAGGCTCCCCATCACGTTGAAAAAGGCCTGGGCAGGAATGAGAAGGGCGAGGATCTGGAGGACAGGTCCCGCCGATTGCCACTGCGTTCCCCCCAGCACGATCATCGTTTCCCGTCCGACAAGGGCCAGCCCGATCCCGCAGGGAAGCATACTCCAGGCGAGAAACCGAAAAAACCCTGCCGCATAGGTGCGGTACTCTTCCGGACGAGAGCGGGCATGGGCTAGCGCCGGCAGCATGATTCCTGTCAGGGGTGAAACCACCAGGCTCACCGGCTTCTGGGCGAGATTGAAGGCCTGGCCGTAAAGGGCCATGGCCTGTGTTCCCAGAAAGCGTCCCACGAGGATTTTGTCCACATTGCTGACAAGAAACAAAAGAAGACTGCTGAGCGTGTAATGTCCCCCGAAGCGAAGAAGTTCGCGGCTGCCGGTTCGCCGCAGGATCCATTTCGGTCGCCATCCGGTGACTCCCCACGCGAGGAACGTACTGGCCAGCGGCTCCGCATATTGCTGAATGATGAGGGTCCACACCCCTGCCCCCAAAAGGGCCGCCACCACGGCGACTCCAGCGCCCACCAACTGGGAAAGGACACGAATCGCCGACAGTGTTGGTAAGGCCATTTTTCGCTGGAGCATGGCCTGGTGCTGGGCACCGAGAGTGGTGACCAGCGTCGTTCCCGAAAGGGCCAGCGTTAACGGGAGCAACTCGGGCCGCCCGTAAAAACGGGCAACCCACGGCGCGGCACAGGCGATGAAGATGGCCCCTGCCAGGCCCAGGATCTGCTGCGTCCAGAACAGTGCCGAGGCCTGCTGGTCATTGATTTGCGTATGCTGGATAGCCGCCACATCCAGGCCGGAATACACAAAGATCCGGACAAACGCCAGAAGCGGGAGCACCATTCCCACCAACCCGTACGGTTCCAGGCCGAGCGTTCGCAAAAGAATCCCCAGCGCGACCAGCGAAAGAATCTGCGAAACGAGCTGGGCAAGAAAGATCGCGGTACCTCCCTGCTGCACCGCGCGGGAAAGCGTTTTCCCTCCCAGCGATCGCAGCGACGTGTCATCGCGCGTCATCTGGCAGGCCCTCTCATCAGGCGTCGGGCGTAGACCGCCGGGGAATAGGACGGCCCATCACCTGGAGGAGCAGCTTGAGGTCCTCCCAGGCTTCCCGCTTCATCGCCGGGTTGCGGAGAAGAAAAGCCGGGTGATAGGTGCAAACGACTTTCGCTCCGTTATATTCCCAGATTTTTCCCCGTAACCGTCCGATGGTCAGATCGGTGCCCAGCAGGTTCTGCGCGGCCACATTACCCAGGCAGCAAATAAATTTGGGCTCAATGACCGCCAGGGTCGCATCCAACCAGGGACGGCAGTTGGCCGCCTCTTCGCGCGTTGGAGTGCGGTTATTGGGCGGCCGACAGCGGAGAATGTTACAGATATACACGTCCTCCCGGCGCATGCCCATTCCATTGGTAATCATTGCTGTAAGGAGCTGCCCTGCCCGGCCGACGAACGGAAGCCCCTGAACATCTTCGTCGTAGCCTGGGGCTTCTCCGATGAACACCAACTCCGCGTAGGGGTTGCCCACCCCAAACACGGTCTGTGTGCGGTTGGCGACCAATGCGGGGCAGCGGACGCACTGGGCCACCTGTCGAGCCAACTCGGCCAGGATTTCCTCACGGGACTTGCCCTCCGGCAAACGCACACTCTGCCATCCCTGGCCAGTCCCCCCCAAAAGCGACAGTTGTTCCGTTCCCGGCACCGCCGTGGATTCAGCGGGAGGTTCTTTGCGGGACGCTGCTTCCCGGGCACGTTGTTTTTTAGGCATGGCGGGAGAAACCGGTTCGGATGCTAGGGTTGAGGCGGAGTCAGCGGACGTTGACGGGCCAGCCTCCCCAGGCGATGGTGTCGCCGCCTCCCTCTGCGCATTCGAGTCAGCAGGTTCCCCTGACCAATCTCCCACAACGCCCGAGGAAACCGGCATCAGCAGGTGCTGGACACCCGCCCGCTGGAGGTCCTCGAAGTAGAGCCGGAGGCCTCGCAAGATGGCCTCCTTCGGGGGAAACCCACTCGACGGCGTATCCGCCGCGGAACGGGAAATGGCGTCATCCTGGTGATGATCGGTCATGGACGCCCGTCAATGATCTCGCCTTTGATCACGATGCGGCCCGCTGCCGCAGAGCTTCGATATCCAGAAATGCCTGCCGGGTGCGACGACACAAGCGGACAAAGTTTTCAGCCAGCGACACACCCGGCAACACCAGGACAGGCTGATCACCCTTGAAGAACACGACGTCGGCCGCTCGCAAAGCCGCCTGTCCCGGCTGCGGCTGGGCGTCGATACGATCCACTTCGTCCCAGCCGATGGACGCCACCTCTTTGGGAATGATGCCCTCCATGATGATGACCCGGCGGTCGGTGACCACGTACCGCCGGGCGCCCCCGGGACGTAAACGCCACAAGTATGCCACCGCTGCCAGAGGCGCGAGAAACAGTCCGGCGAGAATAGCCGCCCAGGGCCCCTTACTCACGGCCCGTTCCCATACCCGCCCGATCCACCGACCGAGACGGAAGGCCGCAATGGACGGCCAGACGGTTTTCACGACATGCTCTTCCGGTTGACGAATTTCTTTGACAGCCATGGTTCAGTTTCAAAGACGTCCCGCGTTGAACCGTTCCCGACAGTGACAGCACGTTTCTCCCGATGAAGCGGAGACGGCGTTTCTCACATACTGGACAGGGCAATGCCTGGCACTGACACAACCGACGCCGGTTTCTGCCTTAAAACGGATATTTTAGCATGTGATGACCGCCTCGCCCATTTCCAACAAGCCCTGACACATCCCCAGTTTTCCCCTGGCGATGGGCGCGGACGTCCGTACGGATCCCCCTCACGCCGGACGGACCCGGTTGCGAGGTCCATACTCGGAGGGACCCGCTTGTCGGGTCCGTGATTCGAGGTGCGATCATCGATTGGCGTTCACCGGGGACTAAAGTCCCGCGCCGAAAGCGGGGCTGAAGCCCCGCACTCCATATGGAGTGCGGCGATTCATCGCCGCTTTTCGGTGAAGGCTTTAGCCTTCACCAACCTTGCCGTCGGCCTGGATGGAACCAGGGTGACCGGCCCAAGTGGAGTTTGCGATTCT
>NZ_JACIYL010000404.1 GCF_014359955.1 Thermogutta sp.
CCGCGGAATGGAGGCCAATCGCCAGGCGTGTGAGGCCGCCGTGGAAAAGAGTCTGGCTCTGGTGACGAGCCTCAATCCGTACATCGGGTACCAGCGGGCGGCGGCCATCGCCAAGGAAGCCTTCCGCACGGGGAAGACGGTGCGGCAGGTGTGTCTGGAGCAAAATGTATTGCCGCCCGAGCAACTCGAGGAAGCCCTGAACCCGAGAAACATGCTCCATCCGCGGTGATCAGCGTACACCAGGATTTGCTCGACCGGGGGAATCCAATCGATCACTCTGAGATATCCAAGGGGGCGAAGGTCACCGCTTCTGTGGGGTTTGCGCAAGTTGTCTTGAATGCGCGGCTTGTGACGGTTTCGCCCTGGAGCGGGATGGCTGCCACGTGTTGACGGGGTTTAGGCCGATTTCTAGAATGCCAAGATCACACATTATAACTGTTTCATTTGAAAGATGTTCCATTTCCCGCGGGACGTGAGTTGGTAGCTCTTCGGAGTCGGGTGCGGGCAAGAAGGGCGCAGAAACTGAACTTGCGCTCTGAGTATTGCGTAGTAAGGGTGCCAGGGTTGGATTGGCGCGGTCTGTGGAAGGGCGCTTGGACCTTCAAGCGATAAACCTGCCCGCCCTGGTCCCGCCACCCGAGCCGAGAGCGCGATGCCGGACGGCCGGCTTGGGAGTTGTCCCGCCTGAGATGCTGATTGGTTGGCTTCAGTGTTTCGCGATGAGCTGAGGCCAGGACTATCGTTGGACGGTCATGTGGGGATCGTTCTGGGCACAGAGCATTGACTGGGCATAAGATTGCGAGGGCCCCATGGAATTTGATCCGGCAGTGATTCCCTTCACGTTGTTCCTGCTGGCACTGATTGCCGTCAGCGTCGGTCTGATCGTGCTGGGTCATCTGTGCGGGCCGAAACGGCCGAATCCCGTCAAGGCCATGCCGTATGAAAGCGGGGTGGATCCGTTTCATGACACTTCTCGCCGCTTTCATGTACGGTATCACGTTTTGGCGGTGGTGTTCCTGGTGTTTGATGTGGAGCTGCTCATTCTTTACCCGTGGGTGCTGGCGATACGGAGCCAGCCTGGCGCTTCGACAGCACAGGTGAGTGTGGCCCAGGGGCCGTCGGTGTCCGGTGCCCCGGCGCCGGTGGCGACCGACGCTTCTGGGGGAATTCCGACCTTTGCTCCGTCCAGCGGTGGAGGGACTGAGGAAAGTGGGTTCTCCCTGATGGCCGTCATGACATCCGTCGTGGGAAGTGGGTTGATTTTCTTCGCCCTGCTGACGCTCGGTTACATCTATGATTGGCGTCGGCGGGCACTTGACTGGAGTTAACCAAGGGAGGTCAGCCATGACCGATCTTCCCGATAATGTGGTCATCACCAGGCTCGATGCTCTGGTGAACTGGTGCCGCAAGAACAGCCTTTGGCCGATGCCGTTTGCCACAGCCTGCTGCGGCATTGAGCTGATGGCGACGGGGGCCAGCCGCCACGATATTGCGCGGTTCGGGGCGGAGGTCTTTCGGTTCAGTCCCCGGCAGTGCGATTTGATGATTGTGGCCGGCCGGGTGGTGATGAAAATGATGCCGGTCCTCCAGCGAATCTGGCTGCAAATGCACGAGCCCAAATGGTGTATTTCAATGGGTGCGTGCGCATCGACGGGGGGCGTTTTCGACACGTATGCGGTGGTGCAGGGAATCGACCGTTTCATCCCCGTGGATGTGTATGTGCCGGGGTGTCCGCCGCGGCCGGAGCAACTTCTCCAGGCCATTATCGATCTTCAGGAAAAGATCCAGCGAGAAGGGACGGCCAGTGGACGGGAGGCCTTTCGTCGGCGGCAGCCGCCGCGGGCACTCGTGGAGGACCCCAGGAATCCGCGGCTGGTGGTGGCGGGACCGCCGCTGTTCGCCTCTTCCGGGGACGAAGCGGCAAGCGATCGCCCGGCAGGCTCGGAAACTTCCGCAACATGAGGGTGCGTCACGGAAAGGAACGTGAGGATGGCAAGTCCCGAAACGCTCCAAAAATTGAAAGAACGCTTCCCGGAGGCGGAAATCAGCGAGTTCCGGGGACAGCACCGGGCGGTGGTTCCCGCCGGCATCGTCCACGATGTGCTGAAGTTTTTGAAGGAAGAGGTGGGGCTGGCCCTCATTATTGACATCACCTGTGTGGACTACCTGTATTATCCCAACGCCAGGGATCGGTTTGGTGTGGTGTACATCGTGGGCCATCCCGAGACGGCGGAGCGAATGATCATCAAGACGTTCGTCAACGACCCGGCGCCGACTTTGCCGACGGTCACCGATTTGTGGGAGGGGGCCAACTGGCTGGAACGGGAAGTGTGGGACATGTTCGGTATCCGCTTTGAAGGTCACCCCGATTTGCGGCGGATCCTGCTCCCGGAGGATTTTCAGGACCATCCGCTGCGCAAGGACTATCCCCTCCAGGGACGCGGTGAACGCCACAATATTCCGGTTGTCACACGGGATCTGGGGTGAAAGGACCAGTTGACCATGCCGCTGGAAAAGAGCACCACGTACATTCCAAAAGATGAGGCGCAGGAATATCTGTGGACCATGAATTTCGGTCCACAGCATCCCGCCACGCACACGACGCTGCGCCTGATCCTCAAGCTGGAAGGGGAACGGGTGGTCGATGCGGATTGCGATATCGGATATCTCCATTCAGGCTTCGAAAAGCTGGCGGAGCACCTCAACTATAACCAGTACGTGACGATTACCGACCGGATGAATTATGTGTCGCCGATGGCCAACAATGTGGCCTGGCACCTGGCGGTGGAGAAGCTTTTGGGGATCGAGGTGCCTCCCCGCTGCCAGTATCTGCGGGTGATCGTCGCCGAGCTGGCGAGGATCGCCGATCATCTCGTGTGCAACGCGGCTGTGGGGCTGGATACCGGGGCCTTCACGTTCTTCATGTACGCCTTCAATCCGCGGGAAATGATTTATGACATTTTTGAGGCTCTCTGCGGTGCCCGGTTCACCAACAGCTACACTCGGGTGGGAGGACTGATGCACGATGCGTCGCCCAAGGCCATCGAGCTCATTCGGGAGTTCGTGAAGCGGTTTCCGCGGGCACTGGATGACATGGAACGGCTCCTGACCCGAAACCGCATCTTCATCGACCGCACGAAGGGGATCGGCGTTCTCACCAAGGAGGAGGCCATCAACCGGGGTGTGACCGGCCCGATTGCCAGGGCGAGCGGAGTGACGCGCGACCTGCGAAAGGATGAGCCTTACCTGGCCTATAAAGATTTTGATTTTCAGATTTGCTGCGCCCAGGCCGGCGATTGTTACGCGCGGTATCTGGTGCGGATGGCGGAGATGCGGGAGAGCCTGAAAATCATCCACCAGGCGATTGAAAACCTGCCGCCGGGACCGGTCAATGTGGCGGTGAGCGAGCGCATCGCCCTGCCGGAAAAATGGCAGGTAACGTCCACCATTGAAGGGCTCATCACGCACTTCGAGTTGATCATGAGCAATCGGGGTTTTGAAGTTCCCTGCGAAGAGGTGTACTGCGCGACGGAGTCGCCCAATGGAGAGCTGGGATTCTACATCGTGGGGGACGGTTCTCCTTACGCCTATCGAGCGAGGTGTCGGCCGCCTTCGTTCGTTCATTTTGCGTTGTTCCCCCATTTGATACGCGGGCACACGTTGAGCGACGTGGTGGCAGTGCTGGGAAGTCTGAACATCATTGCGGCGGAGCTGGACCGGTAAGGGGCATCCGGCGATTTCCCATCGGTGGACACTGGCGAGGAGGAAGCAGTGAACGACAAGCAGACGCCGACCGAAGTCCCGTGCGAGACAGGGCGTCAGATGCTGAGCGAAGACCTCCGCGAGAGGATTCGCGCGTATTTGCCGCGGTATCCGTCGTCGCGGGCGGTCGTGCTGCCGGCGCTTCACCTGATTCAGCAGGAGTTGGGCTGTGTCTCTCCCCAGGCGGTACGCGAGCTGGCTGCCCTTCTGGAAATACCAGCCCCGGAA
>NZ_JACIYL010000405.1 GCF_014359955.1 Thermogutta sp.
TGAATGCGTTTTGGGGGCGATTCATGAATCGCCCCTACCGCATATGTCCGCTTCTCGGAGGGACCTGCCTGTCAGGTCCGTTTATCTCGGAGGCACCTGCTTGTCGGGTCCATTTTCGGAGGGACCCGCTCGTCGGGTCCGCTTACCAGGTTTGATGATCCATGGCCCCACGGCGGGCATGACGAGTGTACCCCATCGGGAAAACGGGCTCGCGGAGTTCACCCCGCGGCAGGCAGATATTTTTCGGGATAAATGACGAGTTCCACGCGGCGGTTTCGCTGCCGTCCGGCAGGCGTTCCGTTGGACATGAGGGGAGAGCTGGCCCCATGCCCCACCACCACGAGTTGCTCCGGCTTGAGGTTACTTTGCGTGACCAAAACATCATGAACGGCCGCCGCCCAAGAGATGGACATCTGGGTATGGTTTTTCCACGGTCCCGGCGGGAGAGGACCGTTGTCGGTGAAGGCTTCCACACCGATCATCTGTTCGGGGTACAGTCGGGCGATTTCTGCCGCCACAGAAGTGATCATCTGCACCGCCCCGGGTCGAAATTGAAACGCCCCGCTTTCGAAGAGCTGATCGGCGGGCAGTTCCACGCGAATGACGTCGCCATCCCTCCGCACCTGAACGCCCGGAATATTCACCGCAGGCAGCGTTTGAAGAAGGCTGTTGTTGGGCTGGATGGTGACACTCCCCGACCGCTGGAGTGAGGCCATGAGCGTCTGAACCTGCTTTTCTTTGTCTTCCTTTTCCTGTTGCAGGCGGGCGATCTGGCTGCTGGCATCGCTCAATTGCTTGCGGAGCAGTGCGAGCTGATCTTCGAGGAGCTTGTTTTTCTGCTGGGCCTGGGCCAGCAGTCCCTGAAGCTGCTGATTATCGCGGTCCAGTGTCGTGATCCGTGTCTGATATTCTTCGATCTGGCGATTGAGAGCGGCCTGCTGCTGGGCCGATTGCGCCTGGGCCGCAGCCGTCGCAGGGTTGCTCGCGCACCCGGCCAGAAAAAGCCCCATTCCTGCCAGGCCCAACATCAGCCCAAGGGCAGGGGGACTCAGCCATCGCTCGTTCTTACATTGGGGCGAATCTCCCTCCGCGAACACCGTCGCCACACTCCGCCAGGTCAAGAGTTTCGTCCATCTTCAGCGGGAAGCCCCTCCGCAAGCCGACCGCCATCAACGCGTCCGGCCAACCGGGCGGACGTCCATTTCTCTGCGCTGCCCGCCTTATTCGCCCACCCTTCGGCGGCCGCGTAGATTAGCAGAAGACGGACTCCGTTGACAAGGGCAATTCAGGAACGGGGCATGTCAACATGTCAAGATTTGCCGGTGAGAAACGACACGGTGAAAGTGCGGGCGATTGCGCAGCTCGCTGCATCCGGGATTGCTTCCACAGATTTTTGTTTGACGATTACGCTGGCCGGAGGATCGCGAAGAGGTCCTCAAAAAACCGCGGATAAGTCTTGGCCGTGCACCCCGGATCGAGGATTTTTACGCCGGGAATCCGCAAACCGGCAATGGCAAAACTCATGGCCATGCGGTGGTCGTTGTAGGTGTGAATGGCAGCCGATTGATAACCGAGCTGGGGCACAATGCGGAGCCCGTCTTCAAACTCTTCCACCTCGGCGCCCAGACGACGGAGTTCTGTGGCCAGCGCCGCAATGCGGTCGGTCTCCTTAAAGCGGATATGCCGCACACCGCGGATTTCGGTGGGGCCCTCCGCGAACAGAGCAACAACCCCCAGGGTGGGGACGGTGTCGCTGATGGCGTTCATATCCACTGAAATTCCGCGGAGCGGTTTGCCCGTCACCGTTAATCGGTCGTCTGCTGCCGTCACCTCGCAGCCCATCTGTTCCAGACAGCGACAAAAGGCAACATCCCCCTGGAGGCTGTTCCAGCTCAAGCCGGTGACGGTGACTCGCCCACCCGTCACGGCGGCCGCGGCGAAAAAGTAGGTCGCTGCGGAGGCGTCCGGCTCGATGGCATACGCTCGACCCTGATAGCGCTGTCCCGCCGCAACGTGGAGGCGCTGATAATGGCTGTTCGAGCCGTCAACGCCAAATGCCCGCATGACCTCCAGCGTCATATCGACGTAGGGTTTGGACACAAGATCTCCCCGAATGATCAGCTCCACGTCCGCCGCCGCATAAGGGGCGGCCATGAGCAGTCCGCTCACAAACTGGCTGGAAATCTCGCCGGCAATTTCGGTGCTTCCCCCCGACAATCCGGCGGCCTCGACAATGACCGGGGGGCAACCGTTGCCATATTCCGTCCACGCTTTGACCCCCAGACGATTGAGCGCCTCAACGAGATCCTGGATGGGGCGTTCCCGCATTCGGGCGTTGCCGTCCAATCGGAATCTTCCCCGCCCGAGTGAACAGACAGCCGTCAGAAAACGCAGACTCGTCCCGCTGTTGGCCAAATAGAGGTCGGCCGAACGGGCAGGAATCTTCCCGCCACACCCGACAACCCGGGCTTCCCGTCTTTCGGGGTCGTGTTCCACCCGAACGCCCAGCCGTCGCAGGGCCTCCATCATCACCTGGGTGTCTTCACTATCCAGGACGCCGGTGAGGAGGGACTCACCTTCCGCCAGCGCCGCACAAACGAGCGCCCGATTGGTGATGCTTTTGGAACCCGGCGGCTGGACCACTGCGTCCACCGGACCACTGAGAGGAATTTCCACGAACTCCGGGTTTTCTTTCATGGACCGTCCAGGGCAAGCTACGGCAGGGTGAGGGCAAACTTGTACAGCCAGCGATTGGTGCGGAAGTACAGGCCGGTGTTGTCAACGGCGGGCGAAGCGAGCACTCCTGATTCGAGGTCCCACTCCCCCACGCGCTCCGGCAAGCCGTCCTCGTCCAACCGAAACACAAAGACCGTTCCTTCGTAGTTTACGGCGTAGAGATGGCGTCCCACAATGACCGGCGATGCCCAGAAACTTCCCCGCATCCGTATTTGCCGGAGGATCCTCCCATCCGCCGCATCCGCACACGCCAGGATATTGGGCGATTTCACCACGTACACGCGACCGTTCCACACGACGGGGCTGGTATTGCCACAATTTAACCGGTCCGAAATCCACAGAAGCCGCAGTTCGGGTGGCTGGGGAACCCACTCCAGAGCATGAATCCCCGCCGCGGGCAGGGCCACGAATCGACCGCACACTGCCACCGAGGAAATCGTGTCGCACCAGTGCCCGTAGCTGGCGATCGTCGTTCCAGTCTGCGGATCGAGCACTTCAAAATCCTCCCGCGATTGCACGAGCACCCCCACAGGGGGGAGTTTGTCGCTGCCGTCGGCGCTCTTTTCATCAGCCGAATGCAACCGGATGGGAACCGGCGAGGACCACATCGCTTCTTTGTTTCGCTCCTTCTCCCACAGGGTCCGCCCGGTTTTCAGGTCGATTCCAAACAGGACGGCGTCGAGGAGACTCTCCGCCTGGACAACGACCACGTCACCCACTATTAACGGGGAGGACGCCATTCCCACGTCGTTGCGGAGGAGAGGTCGCTCCCACCCCAGGGGACGCATCCACCTTGGCCGACCCTGGCGATCCAGACACACGAGATCGTTGGAGGAGAAAAGGGCCACAATCAATCGACCGTCACTGGCGGGTGTGGACGCCGCCACACCGCCGAATGGATTGCAAACCGTGGAACCTGTGGCAAAAAGCCGAACGTGCCAGTTCCTTTTCCCGGAATCTGCAGCAAACGAGAGGATGTGAAGCTCGTCCTGATGATAGCCGGAGGCTGCCGTCACCACCACGTGACCGTCCACCACGATGGGCGATGAAGGTCCTCGACCAGGAAGCGCGGATTTCCAGGCAAGTTGCTTGTCCGGCGCGAGAACCGCGGGAATCTCTTTCCCACCCTGAAAGACCCCGCACGCCTCGCCACCGCGAAAATGCGTCCAGCCCACGCCCTCAGAAGCGGCCTCGCCCCCTCGCGCGTGATCGGAACAAACGACCCCCGTCAACAGCAACGCC
>NZ_JACIYL010000406.1 GCF_014359955.1 Thermogutta sp.
CTACCGGGGCAGCTCCCCACTTCGGTGATACGTCTCGCCGTCCGTCATTGGGCAGTTTGGTTTGTGTGGGGCAGTCGTGAATGTCCCGTAGCTGCCTCATCTCGGCAGCGAACAAAATTCACTCTATATTTGTATGAATCAATCTCAGACAGTCTGTGGCGAGTAAGAAATGTGGTGTGTGGCTTCTGTATTCGCCGCGATTTGCATCGCTTTTTGCGGTTTCACGGTTGAGGCGTGCACGCAACGCCCGCGCCCGTTGAGTCCGTGGAAGCGTCGAACACGCCACCGTTCCGCGAAACCCTGAAAGGACCATTTGGGAGGAAACAAACAGGCAAAGGACGGGTGTATGTCGCACGATCATCCTGTGTCACCAGAAACCAATCGTCGGGTCGTTGCGGGCTTGTGCGTGGTGTTTGTCCTCTACGCCCTTGCCCTGATCGCGGGCTGGCCTCAAGCTGCGACCCGAAAGATCGTCGAGGCCGAGAAGCACGCCCAGGCCCAGGCCGCGGCGCGACAGACGGAATCGGCCAATTCTCACGATGAAGCAACTCACGGAGATCCGGCGGAGGGCGAAGCCACGCGAGGAGATTCCGTTGAGGGAAGTCTCCCCACTTCCGAAAAAAATCAGCCACAATCTTCCGAAAAAAACGCCTCCCTGGAGCACAATGAGGGGACGGCAACAAACGGCGAGGCTGCGCATGGGGGGGAAGCTCAGCACGGGGAGGCGCACGCCGCGTTGGGGCATCCCCCGCTGTGGATGGTCAGCCCGTTTGTGGCTCTTCTGCTGATTATTGCGGTTTTCCCCCTTTTGCCCTGGACGGAACACTGGTGGGAGAGCAATCTCCACCGTTTCTATGTGGCGGCCATCTTGGCCCTGGTAACTTTGGCCTATTACCTGTTCGTTTATGAGCAGCCGGTCGAAGGGCACTGGCCTGCCCATTACATCAGCCAGCCGAATACCGCGGGTCCCAATTGGGGCAACACCTTTGCTGTTTTCGCCAACGCGATTTTCAGCGAGTACATTCCCTTCATCGTGTTGCTTTTCAGTCTTTACACGATCAGCGGTGGAATTCGCATCGAAGGCGACCTGCGGGCAAAACCGATCACCAACGCGATCATCATATTTATCGGCGGCGTGCTGGCCAGCTTTGTGGGGACCACAGGGGCCGCCATGCTGCTGATCCGTCTTCTGCTTGACACAAATAGCGAACGAAAACACGTGGCACACACGGTGGTCTTCTTCATCTTTATCGTGTGCAATTGTGGGGGATGCTTGCTCCCGATCGGCGATCCGCCGCTGTTCCTCGGATATCTGCGTGGGGTACCGTTCCTCTGGACTTTCCAATTGTGGAAAGAATGGGCTTTTGTCAACATCAGCCTGTTGATCATTTACTTCCTGTGGGACACGTTCTACTTCTATCCCCACGAAGAGAAACCGGATATCCGTCGGGACGTCACGCAGGTGCGTCCGCTCCAGATTCGCGGGCTGTGGCCGAACTTGCCCCTTCTTATCGGCGTGGTCCTGGCGGTGGCACTGCTGGATCCCAGCAAGCCTTTCCCGGGAACCAACTTTCATCCGCCGTTATATATTCGGGAAGTGGTCCAACTGGGCTTGGTCGCCCTGTCGTTGATGTTTGGGAGCCATGAGAATCGGGTGGCCAATCGGTTTAATTACGGGGCCATTGTGGAAGTGGCGGCCCTGTTCTTCGGTATCTTCATCACCATGCAGCCGCCTCTGCAAATCCTCCACGTGGAAGGCCCCCGACTGGGGCTGACAGAGCCGGCTCAATTCTTCTGGGCCACCGGGTTACTGTCCTCGTTCCTGGACAACGCTCCCACGTATGTGGTGTTTTTTGAGACCGCCCGAACATTGGGCGGCGAAAATCTGGTGCCGCCGGGCACCGGTGTGGCCCACGATCTCCTGGTAGCCGTCAGTTTGGGTGCGGTCTTCATGGGTGCCAATACGTACATCGGAAACGGTCCCAATTTCATGGTTCGCGCTATTGCCGAGAAACGCGGTGTCAAAATGCCGAGCTTTTTCGGTTACATGCTCTACAGCGGTTGTATCCTCATCCCGCTCTTCATTCTGGTCACATTCGTTTTCTTCATGTGATCGTGTTTTCAATGAGATCAGTTAAGAAGACGGCGGGGACGAATTCCCACCTCGTCCCTGCCGTTTTGTTTTTCCCGAGGACACAATCACATTCTTCGTTTAAGGGGGCTTCGACCGTCGGTTTTGGCGAGGGACCCGGCGGGATTCCCGGTCGCTTGACACTCAAAACGGCGGTTGAGTACGCTGGAACATAGCCGGGGTATATCCGCAGAGAGCGGCAAGTCCAGTTTGGTCGGGATAGGCAGATGAACAGAAAATACTCTCCTCGGATTGGCGGAAGCGTCTTTTTCTCCTTGGGCATCCTGGGCGCGGTTTGCCTGGGGATGCTTGTTGCTGAATCGGCAGGTGCTCAGCCGCGTGGTTCGGCACCTCCGGGAGCTCAGCCCGGGGCTCCGCCACCCACCCTCCCCGGTTTGCCCGGAATACCCGGGCTTCCAGGCACCGCTCCGCAACAGCCGGAGGAAAAGCCGGTCCCGCCGGCCATCCCCAATTATCTCGAGCTTTCCACCGATGATAGCCTGGCGAAGCAGGCGGGCACCATCCAACGAATGCTGCGGGATGGGAACTTTTCGGCGGTGGCCAATGGCCAGCAACTCTTCCAGGATTACTACGAGAAGTACTTTTTCCCCAACTGGACCAAGGCCAGCAACCGTTCGCGACTCCAGCAGCTACGGTCGCAGCTCATTGTGAGCGATTTGGGTAACGCGGCGCGGGGTGGTGGGCCTCCCCGTGACCTGCTTCTGCAAATAGCGTTTCGTACGTTGAGCGACTACGCTCAGAACAATCAGCTCGATCCCGCCGTCCGCGTCAGCGCTGTTCTGGCCATTGGTGAATTGAATGAGCGGGAACGTCCGACGGGTGGGGGGATGCAGCCTCCCACACCGCTCCCGGCGGCACTGCCTTTTTTGCTCAATCTCATTCAGGACGCCAATCAGCCCGATGCCCTGCGGCTGGCAGCCCTGGTTGGCCTGGAGCGCCATTGCGCGTGCGGCATTCCGGACGCCAATACGCGGGACCAGCAGGTCATTCCTTTGCTGCGAAAGCTTGCCGGAGATAAGAACGTGCCCGCTGAACGCGACCCGCGAATTCACGAGTGGTTTCGTGTTCGGGCGATCGACGTCCTCGCGGCCACGCGGCAAGCCGGCGCCAATGGTGAAAACGTAAAGTTTCTGGTGGGCTTCGTCAGCGACGAGAATGAGGCACCGTCCGTGCGATTGGCGGCGGCATCGGCTTTGGGAAATCTGGACTACTCCCAGGTCCAGGGAGTGTCGCCCCTCGCCGTTGTGCAAAGTTTGGGAAAGATGGTGCTTGACCTGTGCGTGGCCGACATCCAATCTGCCAGCCAAAGCGGCTCCTGGGACAGCCTGAAGCCGCGAAAGATCGCGCAATATGTTGGGTGTGCCCAGCAAGGTATTCGGGGTGTACGGAGTATGCTGACCGGCAAGCCGGAAGACCAGCTCGTGGGTAAGTTCAACACAGCCCTCGATGGGATCACCAAGGCACTCAACGATTCTGCCAGTGCCCGCGACCCAGCGAGCGAACTCGTCCGGCTTCTGCCGCCCGCGCTCAATACGCTGAACACGGCTCTCCAATCGCTCGGAGCGAGTGCCGGTGCCAACGGAGGCGCGGCTCCCGCAGGCGGATCCAATCAACCGGCCTCGTGACAACCTCAACGAAGTGTGCTGAGGATCCGGTCGCAATCTTGAAGGGATTTCGCGCGGATTGTCCCGTTTTTTGAACGATGAAGCATTTCAGGGAAAGGAAATGCCTTCACAATGACTCTTCCCGGAATTGATCCGGCGGCGGCTGCGACATATTTAGCGTCCAATGTCCGGCTCTGTCTTCAGCGAGCAAGCAG
>NZ_JACIYL010000407.1 GCF_014359955.1 Thermogutta sp.
CCGGATCGACGTTGTGACCCGTCAAATGTGCACGGGATGGCATCCTGGGGAATCGCACGGGTTGGACAAACTGATTTTCGCTCTCCACGGTCCTGTCCAGGAAGGTCCCGACTGGCCCAATAAGGGCTTCGACTTTCGACCGGTCATGGCTCGAATTGAACAAACACTCAAGAATGGCTGTCCGGATACGGACTTCCTCCCGGCCATGGCCAACGGTCCGGAAGCGGCCGCGAAGATCGTCGAGGAAGACAAGGCGAATCCGCCCGACGGTTACATTGTTTACCAGATGAATTGCTGGAACCGTGTTGTACAGACGATTGCCGACACGGGCAAGCCGGTGCTCTATGTTGACTTCCAGTTCGGAGGGAGCGGCGGTTTCCTCGTGTACACGGCGAGTTTCCTTCGCCAGAACAAGCCGAATGTGGCGTTCGTGGCGTCATCCAACATGGACGACCACGTGGCGGCTGCTCGGTGTTTCCGAATTGTAAAAAACGGTGGTTCGACAGCCGATTTTGTCGCCGCGGTGACCAAGATCCGGCGCGAGAGAACTCCGGCCCGTGGCGATCTGACATCTCTGCCGGATTCCGTGAACCCACTTTCACCGGAGGACACGCTCAAGGTCGTCAAAGAAGCCAAAATTCTCGCCGTGGGGGGTGGTTGGCCGGGGATCTCCGACGCCATTCAAAAAGAGCTGGGTGTGCCCGTCATTCCGGTGCCTTTTGAGGAGCTGAACAAAGCCTGGGAAACCGCAGACAAAGACGAGGCCCGGGAGATCGCCGATCGATGGCAAAAGACAGCCGCCCTGATCGAAGGTGTTTCTCGCGAAACCCTGGAACAGTCCGCGGCCATGTATCTGGCGGAAAAGGCCCTTTTGCAGGCTCACGGTGCCAACGCAATCACGATCAATTGCCTGGGCGGCTTTTATGGCGGCCATATCCACGCCTATCCCTGTTTGGGATATCACGAGCTTAACAACAGCGGTTTGATCGGTGCCTGCGAGTGCGACCTGCGATCGACGATCACGATGGTGGTCATGACCGCCATGACGCAGGGACGACCAGGCTTCATCTCCGATCCCGTGATCGACACGGCCAAGCGACAGATAATCTACGCCCATTGCGTTGCCTCCAATAAGGTGTTCGGCCCTAACGGCCCGGCCAATCCGTTCCAGATCCTCACCCACTCCGAGGATCGTCAGGGAGCTTCCGTGCGATCGCTCATGCCCGAAGGTTACATGACAACCACCGTCGAACTGGCACCGGAGCGCAAGCAAATCCTCTTCCATCAGGCCAAGAGCGTTGGAAATTCCCTCGATGACCGCGCCTGCCGCACAAAATTGTGCGGCGAACCCGTGGGCGACATCGAGAAATTGTTCACCCAGTGGGACGCCTGGGGCTGGCACCGTGTGACGGTGTACGGGGACCTCAAAGAGGCGGTCTTCGCGCTGGCGGACAAGCTCGGCTGGTCGGTCATCGAAGAAGCCTGATCGGCCCTGGGCATCGACACCTGAATTTGAACGCCGTTGCGCCGCTGTTTGTGGGCCGGTGGTGAACGTCTGCGCTGTACCCGGTCAAATGGCAGGGCGCTCGTTTTTGAGGGACACGATATTTTTGTTCACCGATCCCAAGCCGGAAAGGGTGGCGGAAAGTCGGCCTTTTCCGGTTCTTTTTTCGCACGTACATTAAAAGAATCAACGGACCGTGAAAACAGAAAATCCGTGTGACGCAACCTCAATGACATAAACGGTGAGTCCCATGGCGAAAAAGAGAAGAAAGGCCAATCAGGAAGAACAAACTACCGCAACGGCGGTGGCCCTGGACGAACGGGATCAGCGGACTCTGGAACGGATCCAGTCCCTCGCGGATCACGTCATTCAGGCCGCGAAAGCCCGCAAAGACCCCTATATCGACATCCCCGCGCGGACACTCTCGAACGTCTATTTCAACAAGAAGAAGCGCTTCATCGAGATGGGCAAGGCCAAGAACCGTCGTCATCTTTTCAACCTTGCCCAGGCCAAGAGTTACATGCAGACAATGCTCGTGGCCAGCGGCTGCAAGCGCCTGATCGAGCAGGGAAAGACGACCAGCATCCGTGGATTGTTTTACCTTCTCAAGCACACCATCGAGGGGACCAAGGAGGAAACATTCGCCACACAGGAAGAATGCGACCCAATTATTGAAGACGTCGAAGTCACCCTGAACGCCCTTCGGGAAGAATTGCACGTGTATGCCACGAACCGGGGGGCCATGGTGGGAGAAATCACCATTGTGGACAGCGGAGACGAAATCGACTGTACCCGCATGGGTTCGGGCGGGTATGCGATTCCGTCGATTGTGGAACCCAATGTCATTCAGTTCGTCAAATGCAACGCGAAATTTGTCCTCCACGTTGAAAAAGACACCGTTTGGCGGCGCTTCAACGAGGACAAGTTCTGGAAAAAACACAAATGCATTCTCACACACGGTATGGGACAACCGCCCCGTGGTGTTCGGCGGTTGCTGCACCGGCTCCACTATGAGCTGGGGCTGCCGGTCTACTGCCTTTTGGATAACGACCCCTGGGGGTATTACATTTACAGCGTGATCAAGCAGGGGTCGATCAATCTGGCCTACGAGTCTCAGCGCATGGCCATTCCAGAAGCACGGTTCCTTGGGCTGCGATCTTTTGACTTCGAGCGCTGCGGCCTTTCAGAGTCTGTCACGATCGCCCTCACCGAAGCGGACCGCAAACGAGCCAAGCAAATCATGGAATATCCCTGGTTCAAGCATAAGAAGGCCTGGCAGGACGAGATCAAGAAACTTCTCGACAACGGCTTCAAGCTCGAGGTGGAAGCCCTCATTTCCAAGGACATCAGCTACGTCACCGAGGTCTATGCCCCACAACGATTGCGAGACGGCGACTGGCTGGATTGACCTGACCGCCATTTCGACGCAACCCGTGAGTACTTCCCCCACCCGGTGTCGGCATTGCCGGCCAAGTATACCGCAGTATTTTATCCTGCATGTCTTCCAGAAAGCCGTCCGCCACCCGTACTCCCAACGACGATGATCCGTTGGCAATCTCCTCAAGTCACGTGCGGATGAGCGGCCCTGTATTTGTGGGGCAGTCAACCTGGCGCGACTGATTTGTGTATATTGGAGGTATTCTGTCCTTCCAAACAGGTGATTGTGACCTTTCGCCGTGTGGCAGGAGAATCATGCCGAATATCGAACAAACCATCATCCTTCTGCCGTGCTACAGCCTCGAAGATTTTCAGGTCAGCAGAAATGACGACGAGTCCGAGGAGATTCTCGCAGGATGGTGTGGCCTCTTCCATCCGGTTCTGCTGCACCGAACGCAGATGCTCCCGCGCTGGGAGCGGGCCTATGACCCACCACTCGCGCCGGATCAGGCCCTGATCATCATCCCCGAATGTTCCGAAAAGAATCTCCCCAGCACCTGGTTGGCAGACCTGCCCGCCGACCAGGTTATTGTCATCCGGCGGTTCAAGAACCTGCCTGGTCTCTGGCAAGCGATTGAACAAGCGGTATCGGGACTTCTCGAGGGAATTTCGAAAGATGTTGTGGACGACTTCGTCGCCCTGGGTTTCGCCTACCTTCAAGTGGAGCTCATGACGCGCCAGCTCCGCTACATGAGTAATCTGGATGAAATCCGCTTTCGCGAGAGTGTTCTCAAAGCGGCAGCGGCTGCCGTGATGGGCAAGGCAGACGAAGCCCGCGAACAGCTTCAGCGAGGATTCGATCTGCTCACCGAATCCCGTGAGTACTTTTATCCGGTCCAGGCTTATCTCGTCGATCTCACACTGACGGCGGAAACAACGCTGGGCGTCGGGCTGCGACGGGAACTGGAAAGCTTTCACCAGGTCAATCTCCTCACAACCGGCCATCTGCTGAGATGCATGGCCGAGCGCGAGCCAGAGTCCCTGACGCTGCTCAAGTCCGTCCTTGCTGAGGGACACGTCGTCACG
>NZ_JACIYL010000408.1 GCF_014359955.1 Thermogutta sp.
AACCCGTTTTTCACGGCCCAGACGGCCGCCTGTGTCCGATCTGTCACACCAATTTTTCTTAAAATGTGCTGGACGTGTTCCTTGACGGTTTCGTAGCTGATTTTGAGGGCCTGAGCGATCTCTTTGTTGGTCATACCCCGGGCAAGGTGGCGCAGGACCTCGCTTTCACGCTGGGTCAATGGGATGTCGATATTTCCCTGGGTCCGCGGCGTGGCAAGTCCTCCCGCCACCCGACGAAGTTCTTCCCGGGTCCAGATACTTTCCCCACGGGCGGCTGCCCGGATGGCCTCCAACAGCTCGTCGCGTGTGCTGCTTTTAAGGAGGTACCCCTGGGCACCGAACGCCACCGCTCGGGCGACGTAGCTCGGATTGTCGAATGTGGAAAGGATCAGGACCGGGAGATCGGGTTTTTCGAGCTTGATTCGGCCAAGAGCGTTGAGCCCGTCGCCACGGGGCATCCGGACATCGAGGATGGCCACATCGACATCGTTATCGCGCAAGAAGTTGACCGCGTCCTCGCCCGTTGTTGCTTCCCCCACGACCTCGATCTCCGTCCCCTGAAACATGGCGCGGAGACCCACCCTCACCATTTCGTGGTCGTCAGCGATGAACACGCGAATTTTCCTGGGTTCAATTTGCGCCTCGCTCATGGCCATGGATCTCCCAGCTTATATCCCCTTGAAGCGACGCCCCGCCAACGCATCTGGCCCCCACAACGTTCCCCCCTCAAACTGATGGTTGCCCTCCCACCATGATCATCTTACCAGTTTGGCTCCCAGTGCGGTAGTGCTACACCACCAACTTGGGGAATTTCCGAGACACGGAGAGCGTCGAGACAGAAACCGCCCAGAACCAGGGAGGTGGCGGGGGTCGGCAGCCCCATAATGACGTGGCAAGGCAGCAGACCCTGGGCAGAGGAAGCCTGAAAGCTGAAGCGCCAAAGCTCTTCAGGCCTGAGTATGGTCCGGTGTTTGATACCATCGGCGGTGGGTGAAATGGCGCCGGAGCATGCCCAGCAAGACGATCAGGCCGATAAACATTGGCACCCACCATTTTCCCGATCCATAGATGATCCAGTAGGAGAAAAGCTTGAGGTACTCGCTGGTGACCATGAAGAATCCATCGCCAGACTGCCACCACCGGCGGAGGTCGTAGCGCTCGGAAGGAACCCCCACGAAGCTCACGCGGTCTGCCATCGGGCCGAGCAAATGGCGGACGCTCCAGGCGGTCCGACGGGTGTGGAGACTGTCGGTCACGATGAGGACCCGGGCCGACGGAGACTCCACCAGGACATCTCGCAAGGAAACGATTTCGTGAAACGTCGCCGCGTGATTGCCCCGCAAGAGGACGATTCGATCCTCGGGCACGCCCAGACGCATCAAAAGGGCCTTCGTGAGTTCGTGTTCCGGGGGTAAGAGAGGACGGGTCTTTGACGGCACGGGTTTGATTTCGGAGATGAGGATTCGATCCACCCAGCCCTTCCGGTAGAGAACGGCGGCCAGGACCGGACGGTTTTCTACACCTCCTCCCATCACCATGGCGTAGTCAGCATGGCGAAGTGGGCTGCTGACATCGAGCCAGCCTGCGAGGTAGGGAAGCCACCACTGGTGCGCGGCGGCCAGACCGCCGACGACGGCCACGACCACCAGAACGGCTACCCACCGATGCCTCATGGTACGGATTTTCTTTGGCTCTCCGGACATTCCGGTATCAATCTGTCAAAATCATCGAGAGATAAAGGCTGCGGCGCTACCACCGGCCGGGGTTCTATGACGGAATAAAAGAGGTAGAGATAGCCCACCATGGCCCCTTTGATGCCTGCCCGGCAACGCCACCAGTTTTGCTCGGAGAAGAGGGGATGCGGCACCCCAACGAGCGTGATGCGACGGTAAATAGCGTCGCCCATGGCAGAACGAAGGACCAGTGAAGCACTTCTTCCACCGAATTCTTCCACGAAAAAGACCGCGTGCGAATTGGGATGCCGCTCCAGGTAGTCTGCCACCGCCTGCGCTTCGTACCACAGCCCGATTTGGGTAGGTTTGAGTTCGATCACCCGCTCGGGAGGAATACCGTAATCCTTCAGGGCTGACCGGAGGACCTCCACCATGGGCGGGATGACGCCCAGCTCCACCAGTCGGCTCGGCCATCCTTCCGTAAAGATGACAACGGCGTCCGGATTTTGCAGTAGAATCGCTGCCGCTTGGGGAATCGCGTCTTCGGTTGGTAACGAGTGTCCATCGGAACTGCGAATCCAAACGACATCCACCGCATGTGGAGGGGAAACCGAGGGTGCCAGGAGTGGATAGACGAGGAGCGGAAGCCACTGTCGGTGGAAAATCAGCCCGAAGACGAAGATCAGGGCAGCCGCAACAAAGAGATGGCGTCGCCACCGAGAACGGCGAGCGGTTCGCTCCGGTGGAACGGACGCAGTCGCGCCCGCCGGGGTGATGGGACGGCTGGCAGTCTCGGAAGTGTGGGCCGATTCCATCAATACCTTACCCAAAAGACCAGCGTGCCGAACTGGGCTGGCGATGCCGGCAAATCATAGCCCCATTGTATCTCATTGACTGTTCGGAGGGGCAAGGAGCCGGAGCAAGCTCACGGGCACCACCAGGGATCATCGCAGCAATCGGGGTTGCCGGGTGGACAACTTGCCGGATCGCATGTTCCACAAACGTTGATTGCTTCAACGGCCTGAGAGAGATCGTTCAGCTCGCTGAGCAGGGCATTGCGCACCGCAGCTAGCCCGCCGATAATTCCGATCACAAGGAGCGAAATGAGAAGAATCCACTCGAAACTGAGCACGCCACGACGGAACGAGCGCCGGCGATGCGACGATGAGAGGTGACTCATAGAGCATGGACTCCTCGGGACAAAGATGGGCCTGAATCAATATCGCTTCGCGATTGGGAATTTCAGATGTCGTTGACCTCGTTCACAGGATAAGCACGTCGCGTGCCGAAACGACGCTGACCTCACCAAAACCCCGCCGCAGCGACTTAAAAAGGAAGGGAACTGCTCTGTGGATGCAATACGATGTTGCGTGTGCGAAACATGTGCCCTGTGGCGTGTTGCCCAACAGGAACAGCCGGGCGGGCAATGATGACTACGCCGCAACCACAGTCGAAAACGCGTTCAACGTGGTTTGGTCAGCCTTTCTTTCGCCGCCGGAAGAAGGTGCCCGGCCCGAAGACCAAGAAAAGAGGCGAGAGCAACAAGGCTCACCGGTTCGGGCACAACCGTCACATCGCCGTCAGCGTCGTGCGAAAACGGGGCGAACCGATAGCGTACGTGGTTTTTCGCTTCCACGTGGTTGTACGCATCAAAGTGGACATTCACACCGTGAGCGCTGGAGCCGTCTGAAAAAGTGATGGTCACCTCATAAACGTTGATTTGACCTGTCTTCGGACCTGGCGGGGGTACGTTGTTGATAAAATCGCCGATGGGCGAATCGGAAAGCGTGAAGTCCCCCAGAAGCCATTCCTGCCATACAACACCCTCACCGTAGATGCCGTGGGCAGGCAATGGGGAACCATCCCCCAAAACGGGCTGAGTTCCTTCAGCACCGTACTGAAGAAAGGTGGGAGTGGGGGGTGTCGAGGGATCGGTGAATCCAAAAAGACTACCCGTGGTGCTCGGAGTGATGGTCACGGCAAGATCGACGCCGTTAGCCCGGTAAATGGAGGAATAAGCCATAGAAAGACGCACCTCCTCAATAGGTCCCTTGGAGGTGTTGCCGATGATCCACAACCGGAAGGGTGCTCCCGCTGAAGAACCTGGCGGCGCCAGATACCAGCTTTCTGTGACCGTATCATAAAGCCCGCCCTCGAGATAGATTTGCAGAGTCGGTTCCGCGAAAACCCGTGCCTTGTCTGCCCATCCGGCTAGCACGAACACGACACCGACTAAAATGCCCGCACTAAAACTATGGTTGCGAAACATTGGCTTGAATCTTCTGCTGA
>NZ_JACIYL010000409.1 GCF_014359955.1 Thermogutta sp.
TGCTGGCGGCCAAATGGCAACCCGGGCCTTGGAACAGCGCGACGACAACAATCGAGTGGTTGAAAGAAGACTTGCCCGAGGACGAAGCCACGCACCCTGTCATGGAAATTGCCGTCCATTATGACGGGACCGGCTTCCAGTTCGCTTCGGTCGAACCGGCAGGTCTCAAGATTCCCGGCACACTGAAAAAAGTCCGACTGTGGGTCAAGCCGCTCCAGGCTGACTACACATGGGTTCTCAATTTCCGCGACGGAGACGGGCAGGATTCCATCGGGGGCAAGAAACTGGAATGGCCCCTCAACGCCCCGGCGGGAAAATGGTCACGGCTGGAATTTGAAATTCCACAGAACTGGAAGCAGCCCGTTTCGCTCGTGTCCATTGGTGCCCATAACTGGAATCGTCGAAATGTCACTGGTGACGCCCGGCTGCGGATTTACCGTCTGGAGGTGGAGACCGATATGGCGGGCATTCCACCCGACGAGCGACCGCTGGGACTGCGGATTACAAGCGACGCACCTCGAAACGTGTTTATCGCGCCGGGGCCTGTCAACGTCCACATTATTTGCGATAGCTGGCGGGCAGAACCGCTCCCCATAAAGGTCCGTGCGCAGATCCTCGATGAACAGGGTACGATTCTTCATCAATCGGATTACTCAGCGACACTCCATGATCTCCAGGCCTGGGATCTGGTGTGGACGCCGCCGCGGTTCGGACCATTCTCGCTCAACGTCACAGCGCCATTGTCCGCCGGGGGTGTGCTCCATGCTGAAACACGTTTCGTCTATGTGCCCAGGCCGCACACTTTATCGGCTGACGAAAAGCGGCGATCGCCGTGGGGACTGAACATTCATTCAGCCAGCGGCGGGGTCTCCTACGAATCGCTCCGCCGTATCGGCGTCGTTTGGGTACGCGATTACTCGTACAACCGGCAATGGCTCCTCAAGGCCCGTGGAGCAGACGGGAGCTACAGCGGCTGGCCCTGGTACCCACGGATCAATGAGGGGATCCAGGAGGCAGGACTCATGCTTCTCGCCTGTATGGGCGATTCCATATATCCCTACGTTGAAAAGGGATTACTTGAACCCGACCGGCAGTGGAAATACGACCTCGTCCACATTCTCTGGGCGATGCCCGACTTCCCCGCGTGGGAACTTGACAATGAATACGACTACCATCACGGAAAAGAAGAGCGAGCGCGGCAATGGCGAGCCTATCATGCTTATCACCGCGTGTTCGCCGAGGTTGTCAAATTCATGAAGCCGGATTCCCTTGCCGTGGAACAGGGTACGGCGGGAATCCACCCCGAATGGGTGGAGCGCAGCATCGAATCAGGCGCGTTTGAGAAGATTGATGTGGTCAACGCCCATTTTTACTGCGGAGCGGAGCCCCCCGAATCGAGCGTGGAAAACGCGAACGGTCCGGGCGATGAATCGGAGAAGATGCTCATCGCGGACCGACTCCGAGCATTCGCGAACGCCGCCGATTGTGACGGACGCGATCGTCAGGCCTGGATCACCGAGTTTGGCTGGGATACGCGCGCCGGCTACGTGGTCAGTGAGAAGGAGCAGGCCATCTACCTGCAACGGGGATACCTGATGGGCCTGGCCTGCGGAATTGATAAGATGTTCTGGTTCTGGGACCGGGACAACAAGGAAAAAGCCACCACATATTTTGACGGGTGTGGGCTGTTCGATTATCGGAACGAGCCGAAGCCTGCGGCCGCGGCTCTCGCCGCCCTGACGCATTTCCTGAAAAACCCCCAGATTCTCGGCACATTCGACCTGCCGAAGGATGTCCAGGGGTACGTCATTCGAGACGGAGATCGGTTGTGGGCGTGTGTATTTCGACCACAGAAAAATGGCGAGGAGGAAGAAGTCGACCTGCCCGGCACCGAATTTTACGACATGTATGGCAATCGACTTTCCGACAAACTCCGTCGCGTGGGTCCCGCACCTCTCTGGATAAGCGGATTCTCACAGGATGATCCGATCGTGATCGAGACCGGGTTCGCCTGGGAGACGCCGCAACTCCTTTCCGCCGTTTGTGGGGAGATCGGTCACCTGATTTGGTCCACCTGCAACCACACCTCGCGACCCCTCCAGGTATCCTGGCGATTGGAATCACCCGAGGGATGGAAGGCCAGCTCATCGCAAGGCGGGTTCACGGCAGCACCGGGGCAAAAACTTTCGATCCCCATCTCCGTGGCGATCCCCGTTTCACTGCCCCAGGGAGAGTATTCGCTCTGTCTGGTGGTTGAGGCCGGAAATGCCGAAAAAAGACTTCCTGTCTGGCTCCATCTGGTTCCTTTGGTGGAACTTTCTCTCGGTTCGCTGCAACAGCAAGGAACCCACTACACAACGACATTGCGAGTTAAAAACAATTCGCCGGCCGACAAAACATGGGTCCTGGAAGGCAATTTGCCGCCGGGCTGGACGCTCGAACCGATTCGCTCTTCGCTCCGCGTCGGCGCTAAACAGGAAACGGAAATCCCCTTGCGTGTGGAGATCACAGCGCGTGACCTGCCGTCTGCTCCACCCCAGGTTGTTCTGAAAGATGAAAAAGGACAAACATCTGCTGGGACGACGCTCCCGGTGCCGTTCTGGAACCTGCCCCTGGTCGAAAACATAAAAATCGACGGACAATTTGAAGATTGGCCGTCTGGGACATGGTTGCCGGATTGGCTACTCGCGACCCGCGGCACAGCGTTCCCCGTTCGCGTGGCGCTGGCGTACCATCCCGCCGGGGTGTTTTTGGCGGTTCACGTCAAAAATCACAACGGGGCGGTGACAGATCCCCGTGCCTTTTGGGCGCAGACGTGCGTCGAACTGTTCATCGATACGGCGTCCGACGCCAGAGCGCGCACATCCTACCAGGCGACCGACCACCAGTTCTGGTTCTGCCCCCTTCTGGATACTGGCAAAGTCTATGCTGGTCGCTGGAAGCGCGGTGCCGAAATCCCGGCAACCATTTACGACCTGCCCGACGTTCGGGGTGTCAGCCGGAAAACAGAACAGGGCTGGCTGATGGAAGTATTTTTGCCCGGCTCGCGACTCCAGGGTTGGCGGCCCGAACCGGGGCGGACCTTGCGGGCAAACATCAACCTCACGCTACCAGGTCCCCAGGGCAAGACCGAAATCTACTGGCCTGCGGCCAAAGAAGATGGCGCCCCGGATCGTCCGGAATTGTGGGGACTTCTTCGACTTCAATAAGAAACCGACTGTTCAAGGCACGGGCTTCGCCGCGTTCGGCGGGCCAGGTGTTGCTCCGGTTCCGATAAGACACCAAACCCCGGTACGTTGTCGCGATGTCCCCATCAATAGCCTATCCCAGAGCCTGGTTTTCAGGATAAGCGATCTCATCTCTCGTGCGAATTTCGCGGGGCGCGTCGCCAAGAAACAGCGCGGCCCAGTGATGGGGTTCACTGGGCCGCGGAGGTTTAGGACCAGGCCGTTATCGATACCGATTGATTGACCGTTCAGATGGTCCGGCTGTCGAGCGGCTTAGGAGCCACCTGCGCCGGCTTCACATCCAGCGGCTTGGGATCGCCCTGCGGGGCGCTGCAGGCATCGCAAGCCGGAGCGCAGGCTTCTTTCGCCGTCGGGCAGCAGACTTTCCGCACGGGGCAGCACACCTTCACCGGCACCATCTCGCACACGATCCGCGGAACGCAGCGGGTGACGGTGCAGGGCACCACCTTCTTCACCCAGCGCACCTCGCACACGGTCTTGGTGCAGGTCACCGGCTTCCACACCCGGCACGGAACCTTGGTCACGCAGGTTGTCGGCACCAGCTTGCAGACCTTGTAGCAGACGGTCTTGACCCGCTGCTCGGGCACCATCTTGCAGACCTGGTAGGTGCAGGTCTTGACTCGCCGCTCAGGCACCAGTTTGCAGACCTGATAGGTGCAGGTCTTCTCCTCGCGGACCCAGCGACGAACCTTGTAGCACACGGTCTTCACCCG
>NZ_JACIYL010000041.1 GCF_014359955.1 Thermogutta sp.
AGTGGAAATCCAACCGAACCAATTATGGTGGAACATACATCCTGGGGGACTTTGCTTTAGGAGATTCGGTAGGGGCCTGGACGTTGACGCAGAACGGCGTCAAGGTCGGGATCGGGATGGCGGCCTGGGACTCTCGCGCCGGGGGTGTCGTCTTCCGCAGAATCCCCCTCGCCTTGCACCAGGAGGTCGATCAACTGGTTGTCGGGGGGCAGATCGTCGCCTGGGTGGCCCGCGATCGAGCCAACGCCAATAACCAGCAGATTTTCCTGGCCACCTACGACGCAGGGCAATCGCTGTGGAAGACCTGGGCTGGCTCGACCAGCGGAAATCAGCAAATTGGCAATCTTCAGGTGGACGGTTGGGCGGCCTGGACCGTGCGGCGTCAGGATAGCTCCGGCCAGTGGGTGGACCGCTCGGCGGCCGTCGCGGTTTACGATCCTGGTCGGGGTGTGTGGAAAACGTTCCAGTCGCCCGAGGCCACCAACCGCTCTGTAATCAACCTCGGCCTCAGCCAGTCGATCGCGGCGTGGAGAATCGGATACGCGGACGGCATGGGCGGGAACTACGTGCCCCGCAACGTTGGGGCGGTCAGCTATGACTACCTGACCGGTCAGTTCAAGTACTATGTCACCAGCTACGACGCTGGTACTTTCGTCGAGTATACGGCGGTGGGTGACGGGGTGGCGGCGTGGTCCACGGGGAGCAACGTGACGGTCCTGGTCTATGATCCCGTCGCGCAAAGTTTCAAGACGGCGAGCACCGCTCACGGGAATAATGTACGGATCCGCAGCCTGACCACCCAGGGCCGACTCGTGGCCTGGACTGTGGCGTATCCCAGCGGATATGACGAGTCTTTTATTCCGCGGGATGTGGAATTCGCGGCCTACGACACGCAAATTCAGTCCTGGGTGCTTGGCAGCGAAAGCTATCCCACGGCGCAGGTGACGGACCTGTATATCGAGAATCAGTTCGTTAATTATGCGGTCAATGGGACAGGGTATCGGCGAGCGTACGACGCCTGGACGAGTAGCTGGGGGACGGGGGACCCGGTGGCCGTCTCGACGTTTCTGGTGGCTCCCACCGTCGTCCCCATTAACCGGGGGATCACCGTACTCGATTGGTCCATGGGGGCCACGGACGGCTTCATCGACTTCGGGGACGGCTGGAAGTCGGACAGCCGTCTGACCACGCATGCCTACCGTGCTGCGGGTGTGTATACAGTGTCCCAGCAGGTTTTTGGTCCCGGCGGGGCCGACAGTTCGCTGGCCACGATCGTGGCGATTCCTTCTCGTTCGCCGACCGACCTTGGCACGATCAGCAGCACGACTTTGCCTGCCCAGTCCCCGACCAACGGCACACTGTGGTACAGTTTTCAGGTGGCTGCCGACGGGGCATTCACCGCAAACGTGAGCGGATCGGGGGTCTCCAGCAACACAGCCATGGCCTTGTGCACCTCGACCGGGGAGCTTTATTCTCTGGTTGGAACGGGCACGACGTCGCTGGCCATTCCTTCGGTAACAGCCGGAACGACCTATTACCTGATGATCTCTGGACTGGCGGGCCCGGTGAATGTGGCGCTGGACAATCCTCCCACGCTGTCGCTCGATGATCACGTGGTCACTGTTCGCGGGACGCCTGGTGACGACGAGGCGTATCTCTCGTATTTCGGCGCGCCGGCCGCTCTGATCAACGGCGTGTTCATGAGTTTCGAACCCGGCACGACGGCTGTCCTTTTCGATGGTGGGGCTGGCCGGGACACCGTCGGAATCTATGGCACGGATGGAGACGAGCACGCGGTTCTCGGGCTTTTCGAGGGGAACAGCCCCGGGGCCGACGTGATGGGCTTGGGCTTTCAGCTTTCCGCGAGGAATTCGGAGGATGTCACGTTCGTGGGGGGTGGGGGCCAGGACGTGGCGGAATTGAGCGACACGCCGGGGGCGGATCTCTTCACTGCCGAGCCTGGCCTGGCCGTGATGTCGGGAAGCGGCCTCCGGTTTGCCGCACAGGATGTTCCCATTGTGCATGGTTACAGCCGACGGGGCGGCAACGACGCAGCGCAATTGACGGGCACAGGAGAAAAGGACCGGGCTCTTGTCACTCCGCAGTGGACCTGGGTGAGAAGCATCGACGGCAGTTACTTTGCCCGAGCCAAGGGGTTCAAGCAGGTGACCGTCGATGGCGCCGACGGGGCTGACAGCGTGGAGTTCCGCGATTCCGCGGGAAAAGACGTGCTGGCTGTGGGCCCGGGAACGGCGCGAATGTCTTACCCCAGCGTTTCCGTCGTCGCCACCAGTTTTGAGCAGGTCCAGGGAAACTTCGACGGCAACAGCCAGGACGAGGCATATCTTTATGGAACATCCGGCAACGATACCCTGACGGCCGAGCCGTTCAAGGCCACTCTCCAGGCCGGCGAACTTCAGGCCGTTATCAACGGTGCCTCGAACATTGTCGTGGCGTCGATGGGCGGCCAGGACAGTGCAACCCTCCTGGATTCGCCGGGCGACGACACGGTTTTGGCGCGGCCGCGCGACGTCACTTTAACGGGAACCGGCTACCTCATTCGTGTACGGGGGTACAAGAATGTGGTGGCGGAAGCTTCGCGGGGTGGCACCGATGTGGCCCATCTCTACGACTCTCCCGCCGATGACCTGTTCGTCGGCCAGCCGGGAGAAGCCGTGCTGCAGGGGCCGGGCTACTCCAACACGGTGCGGGCGTTCGACTACGTGCACGCCTACTCGATCGTTGGGGGACACGACGTTGCCCAGCTCTACGGTTCGCCCGGTGACGACGAGTTCGTTTCCTGGCCACAGTGGGCCCGGCTGTCCGGACCGGGATACTTCATCCGCGTCAAGATGTTTGAGGAGGTCACGGTGGACAGCGACGGAGGTAACGACACGGCGGTGGTGAATGATTCGCCGGGGACAGATTCGCTCGTGGCCACAGGCACCGAACTCCGACTCTCCGGAAACGGCGCGTCCATTGCCTATCTCCACAAACTGTTGGGATTCGAGCAGATCCGCGCCCGGTCGCACGGGGGGCCCAATACGAAGTCGGTCGACCCCGCAGCGCTGGCTTACCTGTTACTGTCGGGCAACTGGTGAAAGAGCCAGCCAACCCCGTAAATCGGCTGCTCGTGACCGGTAGCCAGTCAACAATCGGTTGAGTGTGATCGGCAGCGAGCCAATTCAATCTGCCTTCTCATTTCAGGCGGCGACTGATCGCCGCCTTTTTTTGTTTTTCCGGCATTTGACCGCTTGCCCGCGGTGACGCACTGACTCCGAGAACTTTTTCCCTATCTCTTCATGTTTCGCCCACTTTCATTGCAAGACGCTGCGGAGAAAAGGCAGCCACGCCACTGAGGGCGCTGCAACCAGCACGCCCCGCCAAAAAGCGGCCTGGCCCAGGCAGGTTCCTCCGGGCGGAATCTCGCTCCTGCGCGCACGGGGGGAGCGCAGGCGTCCCCATCGGCAGAGGAAAGGCTGGGGAATGGATTGGGGCGATCGCGGCGGTTTCGCTAGGGATCTCGTTCTTATCGGCGGCAGAGTTCTGATCTACGACCAGGCCGCGTGCCAGCAGAGAGCGACCCACAAGGACCCAGGTGCTTGCAAGCGACGGCCCACCGGTTTCCCCGAGAATTGCAAGCAAATAGGTAACGCTTTTCCTGAAATATTCCAGTACTATAATGCTCCATTGAACGGTACTGAGAATCAATCTCAATAAGTGTCTCAAGATCAGAGAAAGGAGGTCGCATCATGGCACCACGTGCTCTGTGTGGCAACGAGCGTTCTCAGGTTGGGTTGCGAAATGGATTCACTCTTGTGGAGCTCCTGGTGGTCATTGCGATCATCGGGATTTTGATCGCCCTGCTGCTTCCGGCGGTGCAGGCCGCCCGAGAGGCCGCGAGACGTTCCGCGTGCATCAACAATTTGAAGCAATTTGGGCTGGCACTTCACAACTTTGAAAACATCAACCGGGTTTTTCCGCCGAGCATTGGAGGGCCTGTGGGTTCGGGATTGCGGACGGAATGGTCGGCCCAAGCTCTGCTTCTGCCCTATCTGGAACAGGGGAGTCTCTACGCTGGGATCGACTTTACGAAACACTATAGCAGTGTGTATCTCCCTGACGGAAGTCGCCTCAGTGCCCATCGCGTGCCGGTTTATGTCTGTCCCAGCGAAATCCGCGCAGAAGTCCGGCGGGAAAATGGAATCGACGCCCATTTTCCGCTGAACTATGGCGTGAACGTGGGGACCTGGTTTGTGTGGGACCCCGTCACACAGCGGGGAGGCGATGGGGCATTCCGGCCGTTTGAAGGCACTTCGGTGGCCGAGTTCATCGATGGGTTGAGCCAGACAATCGCGGCGGCGGAGGTGAAAGCCTACACTCCCTATTACCGCAACGCGGCCATCAATCCAGCCCCTGCCCTTCCTGCCAATCCCAGTGATGTGTGCGGGTTCGGGGGAGAGTTCAAAACAGAAAGTGGCCATACCGAGTGGGTTGACGGAAAGGCCCATCAAGCAGGGGTGACGGCCACTTTCACCCCCAATACGCATATTCTGTGCGTTGTTAACGGCAAAACCTATGACGTGGATTGGACCAATCAACAGGAAGCCAAATCGGACACGGTCCCCACCACCGCCGCTGTGACTGCCCGCAGTTACCATCCCGGGATCGTCAACGTTCTGATGGCGGATGGTTCCGTGCGGAATGTTGCGGAAACCGTCGATCTGGGTGTCTGGCGGGCGCTGGCAACCCGCAATGGAAGAGAAGTCGTAAACGACTTTTGATCTGTGAGAGAATCGCCGCGTCAGACGTGGGGTGCTATCAGCGCAGTCGCCCTGTATCAGGTTTAGCAAGGTCCCTTCCCGGGTGGGCGCGCCTAACTTTCCCGCGTCATGCGAGTGCTCTCAGCGTCGCCACGCCACAACGATCTCATTGTGCAGTGAGCCCGGCGCCAGCCGCATCGCGGCGTGCTGGGCTTTTTGCTTGATGTGGAAGCTCGGGCAGCGTCCCAGCAGGGTGACAGAATCCCCCTCCACGATGACGCGGAGGTCAGTCACAGAGTGGGCGGTGGCCTCTTCGATCGCCTGGTGGATCCGTGCAGCCAGACGCTCCGCTTCGGCCAGAGATGGGGCGAGCGGGTAGCTCATGAGCCGCTCTTCCCGGAGCACGACGTCCTCGTCGTAGGGTGAATAAAAAGACATGGTTCCCTCCACGGGCGATGGACCAGCTCCGCACGGGCCATCACCTCGCTCTTTTGCGGAGGCCTCCCTGCTCCTCTACCCAATGTGACACTCATTCGATCCCCTCGAAGGCCACACTCCTCAATCGGGATCGACGAAACGGTCCCTTGTTACCTCGATGAGGTTGAGGAGCTCAACATCGTGGCCCCTCAAGATGGATCGAACCGCTTCCTGTGCCAGTTGTTTGTGATAGAAACTCGAAACCACCCCCCTGAGCACAATCGTATTGTCACGCTCTTCAACATCAATATCGCGGAGCTCGTAAATCGGACTATTGCGTAAAGCCAACCTTGCGCGCATTTCGAGATCGCCGGAAAGAAGTTGTACACTCATAGCTGCTTCCGTCCTTGGTGCCAGGAATATTCAATCACTTCTGCCGGCCCGCGCCGGTTAGCTCAAGCTGCGAAAACTCGGAGAAGCATAGTCAAGGGGCGAATCAAAGCGGGTCGCGGCCTCCCGGACCAAATATCGAGGATTCACCAAAACCTGCGGCACATGCAAGCCATTGACATTTATACCACAGGACATCCGTCGGTCAAGGCCAGGCCGCCGCAATGGCTGGTTTTTCTGAAGTGGTTCTACTGCCCGGGTGCAGCCTCTTTACTGCCTAATGAGAATCACATCAGCCATTTGATGGCGACAAAACCGAGGATCGCGAGAAGGGCCAAAGCCAGAGCCGCCCAGTCGAAATAGCGCTCGATGAGCGACTTGACACTTGGTCCAAAAAAGTAGAGACACGCACCCACGAGAAAGAACCTTCCAAATCGTCCGATGATCGAGCCGGCCACCAGCACGCCCAGAGAGACATATTCATGGAAAACACCGGCGGCGATGGTGAACACTTTATACGGAATCGGTGTGAAACCGGCGCAGACAATTGCCCAGAAGGCATTTTGCTCGTAAAGTCGCCCCACGTACTCAATATTTTCCTGAGTAAAGCCAGGGACATATTGCATAAAAAAACCACCCACCGCTGCCCACAGGAGCAGCCCGATGGCGTAGCCGAGAATGCCCCCCAGGACTGAGCCGACACCGCTCACGAGGGCATAGTAGAAGGAACGCTTCGGCCTGGCGACAGAGAGGGCGATTTGAAGGACGTCTGGCGGGATGGGGAAAAAGGAGCTTTCAGCCACGGCCAGCAAAAACAGGGCCGGTGTGCCATAGGGGGTATCTGCCCAGTGAAGAACCCAGTCATACAGACGGCGAAGGAAATGAGGGCGGCGGGCCCGGGGACGTTCCGCCGAGGCGCTGACCTTCTCTTCCCCACCGTTTGGCGGACTTGCGACGGACCGTTCCGATTCAGCGACCGTTTTTCGTAGGGACATAGGATATTGGAAGTATTCTCGCCACTTGGAGGGATGTTACGTCAATGCTCCATTTTACCCAGGGGCCATTGCTTTTCCGCATCACGAGGCGGCCAGGCGTGCTCCCGGTTTCACGAAAGGCGATCAGCCTGCCGGACCTGGACAGGGTTTTCCCGGGCGTCAGACCCGGGCATCCCCCTGCCTGTGGTGCCGTCACGGCGCGAAAAGGTGCCCTGGTGCAGATAAAATCGTACGTGCAAATTGCGTGCCGTCACCATGGAACGCCTCCCTTCAATGCACCCGGTCGTTCGTGTCCCTCCACAAGACGCCGGGGAAGGTGTCCTTCCCATGAAAACCTTGGAAGGCCCGATTCCTCCTGGACCCTGAGAAACCGATTGGAGACGAGACGGCAAAATGCGATTCGACATCAGCTTGGAGAGGCCTGCCGGGTTTTTTCGATCCAACGCACGAGGAGGTCTTTGGCGGCCCCGCTGGCGATGGCCTCTCGTGCACGAACCACTCCTTCTGCAAGATGACGTACCGCACCTGCCAGAACAAGAGCGGCCGCGGCATTGGCGAGGACGCAGTCGGTGATCGGGCCGGGAACACCTTCGACGATTTCCCGGATCTTCTGGGCGCTTTCCTGTGGACCGCTGACCTGGAGCGCTTCGAGAGGCACCTCCGCCAGGCCGAAGTCGGCTGGATTCCAGGAAAACTCCGTGAGTTGTTCGCCGTCCACCAGAGTTCCCGCCGTGGGACCGGAAAGGCTCACCTCGTCGAGATTGCCGTCTCCATAGACCACGGCGCTGCGGGCCGTGCCCAGCAGTCGCAGGGCTTCCGCAAGCAGCGGACGGAGGTACGCTCGTCCCACGCCCACCAGTTGGTACCGAACCTGGGCGGGATTTGTCAGCGGCCCCAGGAGATTGAAAATCGTGGGATGGCCGAGCTGGCGCCGAACTTCCGCGACGTTCTTCATCGCCGGGTGTAAAAGCGGGGCGAAGCAGAAGCAGATTCCCAGTTCGGCGAGGCATTCCGTGACCACCGCAAGGGGAGCTTCCACGTTGACACCTAATTCGGCAAGGACGTCCGCGGACCCGGTGCGGCTGGTGATGCGACGGTTTCCGTGTTTGGCAACGGGGACCCCTGCAGCGGCCACCACAATGGCCGCCGCCGTGCTGATGTTGAAGGTCCCGGCTCCGTCACCCCCGGTGCCCACGATATCCATCACATTCGGCCGGTCGGTCGGCACAACCAGCATATGTTTGCGCATGGCTTGAGCGGCCCCCGCCAGCTCTTCGGGGGTTACCCCCTTGGTGTGGAGGGCGATCAGCAGTCGGGCGACGAGTTCCTGCGGGGCATTTCCTCCCACAATGAAATCAATGACCTGTTCCGCCTCGCTGATGGTCAGATCCGCACCACGTTCGGCTTTGGCCACAGCGCTTTCCAGCATAGGCGTCTCCTTGATCGTCTGTTGTGACTTACTCTTGCGAGCGGGGAGAAGGTCCCCTAAAATCGGCCGATATCCGGCGGGCTGCCGCGATTTCCCGCACAATCCTGAGGAGGTGCAATGTCTCGGAAGATCATCATTGATTTTGATCCTGGCATCGACGACGCGCTTGCGCTCTGTCTCCTCCTGTTTGATCCGGAGTGGGAGGTCGTTGCCGTTACAGCCGTCGGCGGAAACGTTTCGCCCGCCGTGGCCAACCGGAATGTTCAGGCTCTTATAGCTTACCTGGACCCGCCGCGTATTCCAAGGATCGGGGTGGCCACAGCCCCGGATGAGGGGCTCCCTGTCGAGGGGCGTTTTGCCAACGCTGTCGATGACCTTCGCGATGCGGAACTGCCCGTCGCGGAACTGCGGACTCCCCACCCGTCAGAAAAAGTACTTGCCGATGAAGTTCGGGCCGCTCCTCATGAGGTCACCGTGCTGGCCCTGGGGCCTTTGACCAACCTTGCCCGGGCCATGCAGAAAGATCCTGACTTCCCCAGCCTTGTTCACCGGATCATTATTGCCGGAGGCGCCGTCCAGGTTCCGGGAAATATCACGCCTGCTGCCGAATTCAACATTTACTGCGATCCGCGGGCGGCAAAGATCGTGTTTGCATCCCGGGCGCCCAAGACGCTCATACCCTTGGATGTGACCAATCGGCTCAGTTTTTCCCTTTCCCTTTTGAACGATCTGCCGCCGGAAGAGACGAAAATCGGAGCGCTTTTGCGGAAAATACTCCCGGCCAAATTCCGCGCCTACCGTCAGCAACTGGGGCTGGAGACGATTCATCTGCACGACACGATCACCTATCTGGCGGCATGTCGGCCGGACCTGCTGCGGTACGAAATGCTGGCGGGCGACGTGGAATCCACGGGCGAAATCACGCGGGGCGCGACGATTTTCGATCGGCGCCCGGTGCCCGCGTGGCGGGACAATCGGTTGGAGGTGGCCATGGGGATCGACGCCGGGGCGATGCGTCAGGAGTTCTTCAAACGATTACGGCAGGCCGCCGAGGCCGCTGGACCGTTGACTTCCTTAGAAGACGAGTGACCGCCTGCCGGCAAATGGTCAAGCTCCAATTTCAGCTTCCTGGGAGGATTGTTCGTTGGTCACGGCGCCCGACTCAGTCACCCGTTCGCACACCCCACGCTACCGGATGGGGTTCCTCTGGACCGTCTGTCTGGTGGCGGCGATGGGAGGATTCCTTTTCGGATACGACTGGGTTGTCATCGGCGGAGCCAAGCCGTTCTACGAGCCCTTTTTCCACATCCCACCCGGCACGTTCTGGCAAGGATGGGCCCAGAGCAGTGCCCTTGTGGGATGTCTCATAGGTGCGGCGTTATCGGGTGCGTTGAGCGACTGGACCGGCAGACGCCGACTGCTGATCACGGCGGGTTCCCTTTTTACGCTTTCTGCTATCTGGACCGCGCTGGCCTGGGACTACGCTTCCTTCAACCTGGCGCGGATTACCGGCGGGGTCGGGATCGGTTTGGCCTCCAATCTTTCCCCCATGTACATTGCCGAGATCGCCCCGGCGGAGATCCGCGGGGTGTTCGTGTCGATCAATCAGTTGACGATTGTTATTGGCATTTTGGCTGCCCAGATCACGAATCTGTTCATCGCGCAACCGGTACCTGGGAATATCCCGCAGGAGCACGTGGCGGAATTCATTCGCCAGTCCTGGAACGGCCAATGGGGATGGCGCTGGATGTTTGGGGCGGAGACTTTTCCCGCAGCCGCGTTTTTTCTGCTCATGTTTTTCATGCCGGAGAGCCCTCGCTGGCTGGTCAAATGGGGGCAGAGCGCTGCGGCAGAGAGGATTCTCGGTCGAGTCGGCGGCGCGGCCTACGCAAGGCACGCGATCGCGGAGATTCGGGAAACCCTTTCCCAGGAAGAGATTGGGCGGGTACAACCGGCCGATCTTCTTGACCCACGGCTCCTGCGGATCATTGCGTTGGGGGTGTTTCTGGCCGTGTTCCAGCAATGGTGCGGGATCAACGTCATCTTCAACTATGCGCAGGATGTTTTTCAGGCGGCGGGTTACGCCGTCAGTGACGTCCTGGTCAACATCGTGTTCACCGGGGTTGTGAATCTCGTCTTTACCTTCGTCGCCATTTTCACCGTCGATCGCTGGGGACGCCGCATTCTCATGCTCTTCGGGGCAGGTGGACTGGCGGTCATTTTCGCAGCACTGGGGGCCGGTTACTATTTCCACAGCACCGGCACGCACATGCTCATCCTTGTGCTGGCTGCTATTGGATGTTATGCGATGTCGCTGGCACCGATCACCTGGGTAGTGATCTCGGAGATATTCCCCAACCGCATCCGCGGGCTGGCCATGTCGATCGCCGTGCTTTCTCTGTGGGCGGGGTGCACAGCGCTGACCCTCACGTTTCCGCTTCTCAACCGCTCGCTTGGCCCCCACGGCACTTTCTGGCTTTACAGCAGCATTTGCGTGCTGGGTTTTGTCGTGATCGCCTTGTCGCTGCCGGAAACCAAGGGGAAGAGCCTCGAACAGATCGAGCACGAATTGCTGGGCTGACGCTATTTTCCCGCTGACCGGGCCAGTGTCCAACCGACTATTTCGCCGGTCACGGGCATCGCCAGCGAGGCTTCCGCGGGGCACGTCGGTCAGGGGTTCGCACTGTTTGCTGAGGATGGCGGCTGGATGACATCGAGGCCACCCTGATTTTCCTGGCCATCCACAAACAGACGCCCCCCTTTGTCCACCCAGGCGGGGGCCGTGTTTCCCAGCACCTGGCTGTTGAACACGTGCAGTTCCGAGTAGGGAAAGGTGAGGATTTGGGCAGCCCCATTATCTCCGAGGAGAGAATCGGTGAGGTCTGCGCGACAGGCACCGGCGACGGACAGCCCGGCCCGGCCGTTGCCCCGCAGCACAACCCTTTGCAGACGGATATCCCTGGCCGTGTTGGCGAGGCTGATTCCATCCAGTTGATAGCCCTGGACGGTGAGGTCTCGGATGGTCACCCCATGCACGTGATGGAGTGTGATTCCCACGGTGAGTTTCGCATAACGAAGGGGATAATCTTCCGGCCGGTGGTCAGGTTCCACACAAAAATAGATTTTGCCTCCAAAAAGACACCACTCGAGCGGTTCGAGCTTGGGGGGTGCCTCGGCCGATTTGTCCACCAAGACCCGCCTGGCTGGTCGGTCACCCAGAAAGAGCTGCTGATAACTTTTCTGTTCTGGTGTGAACCGATAGACGGTCCGGCCCCACCGTTGCCAGGACTGCCGATCGAGCTCCCACGCTTCCACAGGAACAGGAGCAGAGCCGTCCATCACGGCGCCACTTCCGTCGAGGATGAGGTCCTGGAGGATTCCCCGGCTAAGGCGCTGACCGGCCAGCGTGATCGATTCTCGATAGGGGGTCTTCGTGGGAGCCAGCACAATCCGATCACCCGGCTGGGCCAGCTCAATCGCCCGCGCAATCGACCGGACGGGCCCATCCACGGTGCTCCCCGGAGTGGCCACTCGACCAAAGAACGCATCGTCGCCGGCCTCATTGTTGACAAAAATATCGCGCCCGGGACAGATTCCCACACCGCCCATCCAGCAGCCGACGATCACGGCCGCAACCAGTGTTCCACGAAATGCGAGCTGATGCCTTTTCAAAGCCATGATCCCGATATCCTTCGCGGCACAATCCATCAGATGTGGAGCACACTGTGAAAGCCTTGTGCCAGCGTGCCATAGCGATTGAGTGCAGAAGTTTCTTAATTGCCCAAGTTTAGCATCGGAGAGTCATCACTGCCAACAGGATGGCGGGACGCCCGGAGAGCGCAATTCGGAGGGGCACGCTCGTCGTGCCAGGGGCGAAAGAATGGATTATTGATCGATGTTCATCGGACCCGACAAGCGGGTCCCTCCGACGCTACAGGGGCAATTCATGAATGGCCCCTACCGGTGCGCTTTCACGGTCTTGGCAAAACACGGGAAACCACCGTGCCCGGGGAAACCGGTGTGCAGCCGGTAAAAGCTGTCAATCCACCACGGAACTCGCACCGCAACCGAATTGTTCACCAAGTGGGTTCTGGACGGCCGAGGCGAAAGCGAGGATGTCCACGG
>NZ_JACIYL010000410.1 GCF_014359955.1 Thermogutta sp.
CCATCTCGTGCGCCGGCTCCTGTCCTCCAGACAACGGGGTTATTATTGTGTGATGTGGCCTTGAGGTTCATTCATTGGTCTTCCACGCCAGAGCCGGAGAGAGAATCGTGCGGACCATAGCCATCCTGCTGGTGACAGCCATCTTGCTTGCGACGAGCTTTGCTCTCATCCCGAAACCAGCTTGCGGACAATCCATTCAGAAGGAGGGTGATGTTTGGCGGATAACATCCGAGCATTACACGCTTCAGATCAGCGCTCGGGATGGAAGTCTTCTGGAAATTCGCCAGGGCGACAACACAGGTGTTATTGCGCGGAGCGGTGAGGACGGGCTGTGGCGGATTCGCTGGCGGGACAATACGGAGCTGACCGCCCGACAAATGGCTGTGCAGTCGGACCTGGTTGGTGATTCCCGACTCCGGCTGATCTTTTCTCATCCGGATGTCAAAGTCAGCGTTGTCGTGGCACCGAGTGCCGAGGCCATCGATTTCCGGGCCACGATCAGCCCAGAGAGGAAAGACGTCCTGGATTTTGTGCTACCGGCGCGTTTGCGGTTTGAGCCCCAAAAGGTGAGTCGCCTTGTTTTCCCAATGGGCGGCAACACGGCGGTAGGGATCGCGTTCCTCCGCGGGTTTTTTGAGGCCCAACCCCCGGACCATCCGGCGGGATGGGAGCGGCAGAGTGTAGGGGCGAGGGCGTTTGTGCGTCTGTTCGGGGGACCGCTGGAAATTCGTCCCATGGATGAACCGGCCGTGGCTTTGCGTGCGACAGACGCGGGCAAGAAGTGGCTGAGCCCAGAGGCTTTGCGGTTGGTTACGCAGCGGCAGGTCATCGTCAATCGACCGCCGCGGCCCGTTCCCGGCATGGAGGTCCTGGTGGAGGCTGTGGACGGCCGTCCCTTTTACGTGGGGAAAAAGGTGGGGCAGGGCACCCTCTGGCTGATGGGGGGACAAATCGGTCGCGGGGATCTTGCGGCACTCCAGATGGCACTCGTGAAAAGCACGCTCGACCGGCTGGCACTTCAGGGAAAATCTATCGGCCTGATCAACCTCCCCAACGAAACGGCCCAGGGAGGCTGGACCGCCACATCTGTGAACCAGTGGCGCGATGCCCTGTCCACGCTGGGGACCGTGGTGGAGTTGCGAAATGGACGCGATCTGCAAATTGCGCTGACCGACGGATCGGTAGCCGCCGTCGTTAACCCTTATGCCGAACGATTTCCTGTCGAGCGGAAGGAAGACTTTGATCAGGCCATCGGCGCTGTCGAGCGGTATCTCGAACGGGGTGGACACTGGTTTGAAGTGGGTGGTTATCCTTTCCACTATGCTTTGACACCAAGCCTTTATTACCGCCGCGTGTTCTGGAATTATCCGCCAGCATTTGCCGATTTTCTCCATTTGGATACATCGGCGGGTTCGGTCTCCGTGTACCGGATCCAGCCGCGGGACTGGCAACCGTGGGAGGGACGGATTCACAAGACGGCCATTTTCATTCCCGGGGGACTCGCCTGTGGGGCTGATGAGCAGGGCGGGTATCTCGAACGCCAATTCGGGACTTTTGTGGCGGCCCGGGAATCGTGGGAAGCACCGATAGTTCGTCTTCAGGTCGGCAGCGCACCCGAGATGGCCCTTCGCCAGTATGCGGCACTCAATGGGCTTCAGCGTCGGCTGGAGGAGAAACTTCCGGCCGATGTGCTTGCGAAGTTCAAAAACGCTGTTCTGGTTCGGCTGACGGCGAGCGGTCAGCGGCAGGTGGAGCAGCACAAGGCTGCCCTGCCTTATTTGCCGGTGCCCAGCATCGTCCATTACACGGAGCATTTGCCGTTGGGGTTCGACCGTTCGTATCCCATCCACTTCCCACCGCCGGAATGGTACGGCACGGCCGAAGAGCTCGCCCAATTTATGCGCGAAGCACGCGGGCGTGGACATCTGGTCATGCCCTACACCAATCCCACGTGGTTTCCCGATCAGTCGCCAATCTGGGAGAGGGAGCCGGATGCCAAATCCGCCCTGGCGCTGGACCTTCAGGGGCAACCTTATCGTGAAAGCTACGGCGGCGGCCATGCGACGGGTTACGGAATTTGCCTCTGGCATCCCCTTGTCCAGCGGTACAATCGAGAAACGGTTCGCCTGTTCACGCAACAATTTCCGGTGGATATTCTCCTTCAGGATCAGTGCGCTGCCCGGAGTTGGCGATATGACACCAACCCGGCATCACCCACGCCTTTCGCGTACACCGAGGGAATTCTTTCCATGGTGGCGGAGGATTCCCGACGTGTCCCCCTTTCCACAGAAGGGGGATGGGATTGGGTGGCGGAGTATCAGGTCCAGCTCTGCGGCATGAGCTTCGGTATCGTCCCCACCGAGCCTCGCCCGCCCTGGGACCGCCTTCTCCGCGAGGTTTATCCGCCAAATCTCTGGCGAGTGTATCCGGTGGCGGAGATCCTTGTTCATGACAAAGTCTCCATGCTCATGCACGATCTGGGGGCCAGCGTCAATGATGACGAGGACCTGGCCTGGGTGTTGGGACTGGGATTCGCGCTGCAATACCGGGTGAACGCCGTCAACCTCACCAAAGACCAAGCCGCCCAGGAATGGCTTAAGTGGCTGGCGGTTCTTCAGAAGACGATCGTTGCCCGGTATCTTGGCGAACCGATGAACAGTTTCACCCACGAAAGGGACGATGCCCAAAGCGGCGATCGCGACGGGGGGATCATCCGGGCACAGTACGGCGCGGTGCGCATCGTGGCAAATCTCAACACCCGACCACAGTCCGAAGGCTCTTTGGTGCTGGCTCCGTTTGGATTTCTGGCCACTGCACCGAATGCGATGGCGGGCTCGCTGCAACAGACGGGTGGGCGTGATTCTGGAGAAGATCCCGTCTGCTTTGCCCTCGCGGCAGATGGGGAGAGAACAGACGTGTGGATATATTCCCCGCCCGGAGTGGCTGTGGTGATCCCTGCCGGGCCGTTCGTTGGAAAGCCTCTCCAACTCCGATGGGATGATGGAACAATGAGTCAAACGGAACTGCGCGACGGCGCACTCCATTTCCGTGTGCCAGGTGAACCCGGGCCAACCGTTCGGAAGGTCTGGCACGCTACCATCAGATAAGACCCCAGGTTGAGCGAGCACTGGGCAAGGCGGACACGCTCGCCGGGACGATTTCAGAATGAGGGCACTTGTACCGAGGCGGTAGCGGGCCGGCATTATCAGGGACTGTGGGCAGAACGCTCCACGTTCCCGCTTGGCGTGTTCCGGCCTTTCGACAATTCGTCGAGAGAATTATCGCACGGGGGCAATCGTCCCTTCCATGGGGCTGCTGGCTGTGGCGTAAAGTTTTTTGGGAATCCGCCCCGCCAAATACGCGAGTCGGCCTGCCTCTGCAGCGTGTTTCATGGCCACCGCCATACGCAACGGATCACGGGCGTGGGCGATGCCTGTGTTGAGAAGAACTCCATCCACCCCCAGTTCGAACGCCACCGTCACGTCGCTGGCCGTTCCCACACCGGCATCGACAATGACGGGATAGTCGGGATCGTTTTCCTTCAGGTATTCGAGACAGATGCGGATATTGTTGGGGTTAAGGATGCCCTGTCCGGATCCGATCGGACTGCCCGCGGGCATCACGCTGGTGGCCCCGGCCTCTTTCAAACGCTTGGCCACAATCGGGTCATCTGTGGTGTAAACGAGAACCTGAAAACCCTCTTTGACCAGGATTTCTGTCGCCTGAACGGTGGCGATAGGATCGGGAAGAAGCGTCTTCTTGTCACCCAGGACCTCCAGCTTAACCCAGTCCGCTCCAGGGTTTCCGAGCTGTGAAAGGATTTCCCTTCCCAGTCGGGCCACGCGGACGGCATCCTCGGCCGAAAAACACCCCGCCGTGTTGGGAAGAATTGTGTACCGCTTGGTGTCAATAAAATCCAGGATATTTCGCCCTTGCTGGTCAAACAGGCG
>NZ_JACIYL010000411.1 GCF_014359955.1 Thermogutta sp.
TCAGTCTGGCGGCCCTCCAGGTGTTAAAGCAGAGCGCGATGCGCTCACAGAGCGGGGGCTGAATTAATCTTCTAAAGGATCCTTTCCATACATGATGGGAAGTTATGTGTGGAATCGAGGTTCCAGATAACGGTAAAAGGTGGATGGCGCCATGGAAGATTTTCCACAGCTTACCTGGGGACCAGATTTGGAGCAAAACTGCCGCCAGCTCGTGCGGATGGCGATTCACGAGGACCTGGGTAGTGAAGGCGATATCACCACCCTGGGAATCGTTTCCGGCGATGCCTGGGGAGAGACGTTAGTTGTCAGCCGAGTTGATGGAGTACTGGCAGGTCTTCCGACGGTCCCTGTTGTCTTTGAAGAGATAGGAAGCTCATTGAGTTGGGAGCCGCTCGCCCAAGATGGAACCCCTGTAGCGAAGGGGAGTGTCATCGGCAGAATATCCGGTCCTGTGCGCGCAATCCTCGCCGCGGAGAGAATCATCTTGAATTTTCTGGGAAAACTGTCAGGCATAGCAACTCTCACTCGGCGCTACGTGGACGAAGTGAGGCACACTCGGGCGAAGATTTACGACACGAGGAAGACCACACCCGGATGGCGATTGCTCGAAAAATATGCCGTACGATGTGGCGGTGGGCGCAATCACCGTTTAGGACTCAATGCAGCAGTACTGATAAAGGATAACCATCTGGCCTGGTTGACTGAGTCGTGTCGCGGAGATCGGCTGGCGGCGGCAAAGCGAGCCGTAACGCTGGCGCGCGAGTTCTGTTCTCGACTGGACAAACCGGTTGTGGTGGAAATCGAAGTGGATGACCTGCAGCAGCTTGAGGCGGTTCTTCCGGAACGGCCGGACATCGTGCTGCTCGATAACATGACTCCCGCCATGCTTCGAGAGGCGGTCGCCATCCGCAATAGTTTGGCCCCGGAGGTGGAGCTGGAAGCGTCGGGTGGCATCGATTTGTCCAACGTCCGAACGGTAGCCGAAACGGGCGTCGAGCGAATCAGTGTGGGCGCGCTGACCCACAAAGCGGTTTGGCTCGATGTAGGGTTGGACTGGGTTTCTCAGTGATCCACACCCACTGATTGCTCGCTGACCCCGGGGAAGTTCGGGAAATAAAAATTTGTTGGCGCACGGTTGACAGGCAAAACGGGGCGTCTTAAATTGAGTGGCGCCATCCGGGGAGCGATGCTTGCATAAAGCCTCACCAGATCGTTCGGTGGTGAATCTTTCGCGTTTTCCGGCCTGGAGGAGTGTGGGATGTCTCAACGCCGAGCTAAACACAGTGTGAACCGCCGCGATTTTGTTCGTCAGAGTTCCTCGGCGGTTGCATTGGGCATGTTTCTAAGTAACGGTATATTTCGCTCGGCCAATGCCGAAGAATTTGCCAAACTGGCCATCGAGGGCGGACCGCGGGCCGTCACTGTCGGGGCTGGGAGCGGCAAACGCTGGGGGGAACCCGAACTCCGGCAACTGCAGGAAATGCTCAACCAATCGACGTTGTTTTACTGGGGTGGGCCCCAAACCGCACTCCTCAAAAGACGATTTCAAGAAGTTTGCCCGGTGAAGTATGTGCAGACATGCTCCTCGGGCACGGCAGCTTTGCATATCGCGGTCGCCTCGGCGGGCATCGGGCTGGGCGACGAGGTCATCACCTCGCCGATCACCGATATTGGCACCGTCATCGGCGTTATCTACCAGCAGGCCGTGCCGGTCTTCGCGGACCTGGGGCCGGCTACGTTTAATCTCGACCCGGAAGATGTGGAAAAGCGAATCACGCCGCGGACTCGGGCAATCATCGCGGTGCATCTGATGGGGAATCCCTGTGATATGGAGGCTCTGCGGCAGATCGCAGACCGCCACAACCTGGTGCTTATTGAGGATTGTTGTCAGGCCTGGGGAGCCAAGTATCGTGGCAAACCGATCGGCACCATTGGAGATTTCGCCTGTTTTTCGCTTCAAAACAGCAAGCACGTCACATGCGGCGATGGTGGGGTAGTGGGAACGAACAGCGACCAGTTCGGACCGAATATTCAGCGTTTTGGTGACAAGGGATACGATCGAACCCGCGGGTTGGGGCTGGAGGTGTTCGCCACAAATTACCGAATGAGCGAGCCGCAGGCGGCTGTCGCTGCCGCCCAGCTCACGCGTTTGGAAGGAATTGCGGAGAAAAGATCACGACTGGGAAATCTTCTCACAGAGATCATCAGCGGCTGTCCTGGCATTATGCCGCATCAGGTTCACCCGGAAGACCGGGCTGTCTATTGGTACTATATGTTCCGACTGAAGCTGGACGAGTTGCGGTGTAGTCGATCGCAATTTGTCCGCGCCCTGCAAGCGGAAGGTGTTCCTGCAATTGGTGGTTATATTGGTAAGCCGTTGTACGCAGAGCCCGTCTTTCAGAAGCACGCATTTTTTGCGGGACGCTGGCCTGTTAAAGAAATGGGGCTGACAAAAATGGACTATACCCAGCACCATTGCCCCGAGGCAGAAGCCATTTTAACGACCTGTATCCGATTACCTGTCACAGAATTCATGGAAGAGGAATATATCCGACAGGTAGGTGCTGCGATACGCAAGGTGGCCAAGTATTATGCTGCATAAAAAACAGCATGCTGGCAATCATTAAAAGTCGCAATTCTCGGGTGGGCAAGGTAATTTGATTGTCGCCGCCGGCCGACTGCCGGTGCGGCGTGATGGATGGAGGGCGTGCCATGTTCTTTCCAAATACGAGTCGGCGGGAGTTTTTGATGACGCTGGGTCTCCTCGGGGGCGCGGCCATGAGTTCCAGGCTGGCACGAGGGGAGGCCGCCCAGTCTTCTCCTGAACGGCTGGCGATTGAGGGAGGGGAACCTGTCAGAAAGTCACTTTTATCTGCGAGGCCCTATGGCCCGCAATTCTACGATGATCGCGAAAAACAGGAATTGATTGAGGTTTTGGAGTCCCGGCAACCGTTCCGCTGGTGGCATGGAAACTCGAAGGTGCTCCAATTTGAGAAGGCTTACGCCGCACACCTGGGGGTGAAGTACGCCCTCGGCGTGGCTTCCGGGACCACAGCGTTGGTAACGGCTATGGCGGCGCTGGAAGTGGGGCCGGGCGATGAGGTAATCCTCCCTGCTTGGACGTGGTATGCGGATTATGACGCAATAGTTCTTGCAGGTGGGCTGCCGGTATTCGCGGAAGTGGACGAGTCATTCAATATTGATCCCACAGATATTGAATCCAAAATCACTCCTCAAACCAAGGCGATTATCGTCTGTCACCTCCAGGGGACGCCGGCGGATCTCGAACCGATTATGGATATTGCGAAAAAGTACGGCCTGCGCGTGCTGGAGGATTTCGCACAATGTGTGGGGGGTAAATATAAAGGCCGCTATGTGGGCACTCTCGGAGATATCGGTATCAATAGCTTCCAGTTGAGCAAAACAATCACGTCCGGAGAAGGGGGAGCTGTTGTCACCAACGACGTCATCCTTTTCGAGCGATCACTTCGCTTCCACGACGTGGGCACCCTTCGGTCTCCCTACCAGGAAATGCTCAAAGGAGGGATCGTGGCTCCCTATGCCTCCTGCAATTTCCGAATGAGCGAATTCACGGGAGCGGTGCTCAAAGCCCAGCTTGAAAAACTGGAAACAATCTGTTCTCGGCTGAGGCAGAATGCGCGCTTCGTGCGTGAGAGCATTGCCGACCTTCCAGGGATCAAGCTCCGCAAATCCCCGGATATTGAGGGCGATATCGGATACGCTGTCTATCTCGATCTGGGGAATCGCCAGAATCGCGACCGATTCCTCCGGGCATTACGTGCGGAAGGAATTGCCGCGGTGGGACCCGCCGGTTCCGTCATCCTCCCGATCGACCGTCGTGTCGAGGGCAAGGCCACCGTTCACCGTGGATGGCCGTCTTTCAGGACCAAACGGGCGGCAGAGCTACGCTACGGTGCGGAGTGCT
>NZ_JACIYL010000412.1 GCF_014359955.1 Thermogutta sp.
CAGGTGAACAGCGTGAGTTTCACCAACACAGGTCTGATCCTCCTGGTGCGTCCGCGGATCAGTCCCGATGGTCAGGTGGTGATGGAAATCAACGCGGAAAAATCCGATGTCGGGCCGGAGTCCGAGGGGATTCCCATTTCGGTGTCCGCTTCCGGTCAGGTCATTCGCTCACCGCGAATCAACACGACCCGTGCCCAGACCACCGTCAGCGCTGCCGATGGTCAGACGATCATCCTGGCCGGGTTGATCACCAAGAGCCGGTCGGTGACTAACCGAAGGATTCCCGGACTGAGCGATATCCCCATCCTGCGGCATTTCTTCCGCTACGACATTGACGAGTCGTCGCGGTCCGAGTTGCTCATCATTCTCACTCCGCACGTGGTTCGCTCGGAGGAGGACATTGAGCGTGTGAAACAGATCGAGGCCGCCCGAATGCATTGGTGTCTGGCGGATGTGGTGGCGCTCCACGACGGCATGGCCCCGCCAGCCACGGGCAACGTCGAACAGGGCCCCATGCCCACACCCGCAACCCCCGGCACGGAAGGGCGGGAGGTGATTCCCACTCCTATGCCTTCGGGGACGCAGCCTGCTCAACCGATGAACGACACTCAAAGCCAGTTCGGACCGTCGCCCATCCTGGGAGCGCCCGTTGCGACGCCTGGCTACGGGACGCCGACCGATCAGGTGGGTGTCACCCACGTCTCTGACAGCGTCCCGGCGGATCCTTCCAACCCGTTTCGACAGGAAACCGCTGCCCCGCACAATGTGCCAGGGGCACGCCCCCTGGGATCAACGCCGGGAAGATGAGGCGACTCATCCAGGAACGGCCAAATGACGGAAATCGGGATACGGAGATCGACACATATGCGGTGGAACTGGCAAGGAAGCAAAACCCCAACTCCGGAAAGGACCCTCGGCGAAAAACCGAGTGCGCAAACCAGCAACTTACTGCATTGGATTTGCATCCTCACGGTGCTTCCCGCCTTGGCGGTGGGATGCGCCCGGTTCGACCTGCGGCGGAACATCCCCTGGCAAGAGGTTTCCGATAAGCCGGTGCAATCCGTTGTGGTGTTCTGGACGGAAGCCCTCATCGAACGCCGTTCCGCCCCGCCTTACCGCGGATTCGGCGGTCGGGTTTATTTCTACCCGGCCGACATGAGTCGCCCCATGAAGGTCCGGGGAACCCTCGTTGTCTATGCCTTTGATGATAATTTACCACCTCCCGAGAACCTGAAACCCGTGAGAAAGTTCGTCTTCACCAACGAGCAACTGGAAAAGGTTTATGCGGAGTCCAAGCTCGGACCGTCCTACAACATCCTGATCCCCTGGGATGAATTTTCGCCCAAAGCCCAGCGAATCAGCCTCATCGCCCGGTTTATTCCGGAAAATGGTCCCTCCGTGGTCAGCGAACAGGCGCGGGTTTTCCTTCCCGGTCTGGATTCCTCGTTCCTCGCTGGGCAATCAGGCCAGAACGGAACATCGCCGCAGCCCACCGCCCAACCCAGGGCCGTTCAGGACCGCGCAGTGGTTCCAACTTCTGCGGCGCAAAGTGGGACAGGCGGGCAGGCCGGGGTGATCCAGGCCGGTGGAACCGCGCCCCCCGGAGAGAGCCGTACTGCGCCCACGTCGGAGAGTGCCGTACCTGAACGGAATCAGTCCGACAACAGTGCGGCACCCCGACGACGAATGCAGACGCTGACGCTGAGCCTTTCGCGGCATGGGCCGATTGGCCCAGTCAGTTCCAGCGTCTCGGGGAACGAGGGGCCTGGGGCGTTTCCATCGGGCCAGGCATCGTCCACCTTCGAGACCTCTGCTCCCGCCAATTCCCAGCCCGCAGCGGCGGATAGTAACCAGGTGGGAAAAGCAAGCGACGCGGCGGTCTCCACGCAGACGGAACAGCAATTTCACCGCTGGTCGCCACCGGGAAGCCCCTTAACTTACTCCCCACCGGAGGCTCCCGTCAGTCCGGGGACCCTCATTGGCCGGTTGGGGCAGCAACCACCAGTTCGTTCTGAACTTTATCGATTCCCGGCTCCAGCAACAGCAACCGTTCCAGCACAAGCCGATCATTCGCCGAAGGAACCGTCCCCTTGAGGATCGCCGTCCGGCCTTCGACGGCCACCTGAACGCTGGGCGGCATGCCGTTGGCCGATCGCTGGCTGGTGACCCGCGAGACCAGGGCGGTCAACTCCTGCGATACGACTTGCGCTGGCGGTTGGGGGGCACTAAATCCCACTCGGAGTGCCGACGGGATAACGTCCTGTTGTGTGCGACCCCGCCCGAACGATCTGATACGTGACGAGCTGCGGGAGCCGAGCATGGATCGACTCGAACCCAGGAGGCTCCGGCCACCGAGAAGCGAAGTTCCCAACGTGCTCCGCCCCAGCGTGGAGAGAGAACCGCGACTGGTCAAGCCGGAACTGACCCCGGAACGGCTCGTTCCAGTGCCCTGCATACTCAGCGGATTAAACGCCTCCGAGGCCTCCGCCCCGACGAAGGAATTCGAGCTTCCAAAGAGTTGCTGCGCCATATTGACGGCCTGAATATTCATAAATTGGCCGCTCGTGATAGGGATGGAGGACGTTGTTCCTAATCCCGTGCCGGACCGACTGCTCCCAGAAATCCGCGTGCTGGTACCCGGCGTGAGACTGCTTCCTAAGGTTTGCGAGGTGCCAAAGAGGCTGGTCCCCGTCGTCTGTGCGAAAGTCCTCGGCAATTCGCCCAAAACGCCGAGAATCATGCCAAAGGCCACAGCAGCCACGGAAAACAGTTGAGAGCGATTCATAATCATGACTCCCTCAGCCCACCACGTGGGAGTTCAGCGTGAGCTTTCTAATGTCGATCTCATTGTATCGCGTACCCTTCAAGGACGCGTATCCCCAACAGGGGGAGCGTCGGCTGATGACTTTCTCCCGTTGAACGGGCCGCCCCGGGCACAGCGCCGACTTGCTAACTTATCGTCGAGCAAAGCCAAACGCGTTGGAGGAACTCCCATAAGATTAAACAACCGGTAAGTCCCACGGGACCGGCCCAGGATCGCGCAACCCATTGCGGGTCCCGGTCGCCGTTATGAGTTGGATCTTAACAATAATGGTTTTACCCAGACGGGTGATGCCAAACTGACATCATTTTCTCCGCCACCTGACGGTAATGTTCGCCGGAAGGTCTCAAAATGACGCGCCGGGTGGAGGAATCGACGATGCTCAGTTCAATATCCAGCCGATCGGGGGGAAGGACGTCAGCTACCCTGTCCGCCCATTCCACCACGCAGATGCCTGGTCTCTGGAAATACTCGTCCACACCCAGTTCGAGGAATTCCTCGCTGTCCTTGAGGCGATAGACATCAAAATGGAAAACCGGTATCCGTCCGGGGTATTCGTGAATAAGGACAAACGTGGGACTGATGACGGCGGCTTCGGCCACTCCGCAGCCGCGCGCAAGCCCCTGGACCAGTCTCGTCTTGCCCGACCCTAGGGTCCCTATTAGTCCCACCAGCGACGGGGGAGAAAGGAGCCCCGCCAGAATCTCGCCCATTTTCCGAGTTGTTTCCTCACTGGTCGAAAGGAGGAGATACTCTCCTGTGCTGACGGGATAATCTGCCATCTGCTCTGCACGTAAGATCATCAATGGCCCAAAGAAACCATTTACCGGAGCTGCGATTAATTCCACAGGTGTGACCGCACCCCTCAATCAGGTGAGTAAGTGCTCGTAGCCTTTTGGCTGGAGAGCTGTGCGTTTCTTTCCTTTCTCCAACCACAGCCCTTTCTCCGGGACAAACTCGCCAATATCCGTGAGTTTGACAGAGAGGGGCTGATCCTTGAGCATGCGTTGCGCCTCCGCCGGAGGGACAGCCAGGATGAGCTCGAAGTCCTCTCCGTCATACAGGGCGCGATCGAGCGGTTTCTGCTTGCTTTTCTCCTGTTTGACGATGCGATGGGCGGCCT
>NZ_JACIYL010000413.1 GCF_014359955.1 Thermogutta sp.
AGAAAAAGTCCTCCACGCCCGCTGGTCGCGACTGTTTCAATTCGCACCCGATAAAAAAGACGTCCTGTTGGCTCACGTCAGCGTGCCAGAGGTTATCGACCACCAGTCGCGGACCATCAACCATCAGTCGGCCCTGGACGAGAAGCCAGGGATAGAGGGCCACGGCATCAGCGATGTGATCTTTGGTGACGATTCGCAAAGCGGAGGCGATGTCCCAGGAGCGTGTGAAAACGCACTCGTCGTTGTGATTCGTTGGAACAACGGGTGGCAAGGCGGCGACAAGGACCGCTCCCCGGGGAACTTCGGTACGACGTGTTTCCTCCGTGATCGTGGTCAAAAGCTTCTGCTGGGCCTGCCATGACTGGAGATAATTATTGCGCTGCAGCAAAAAGGACGTGACGTTGACAAACAGCGCTCCACACAGACCGAGCTGCAGCCACCGCGTTTTTTTGGAAGACTGAGGACTAGGAGGTTGCGCCCAATATGTGCTCACCGCGAGAACAACGGCAACCCATAGCGACGAAAGTTTTCGGTTGTCGTTGCCACAAACGGCGGCGTAACTTCCAGACAGCACGAACAGCAGAACGCTCATCACGGCGGAGATCCAGCACACGTTTCTGAGCACACCGACTCGACAAGATTGGGTGGGAAAGAGATCGGTTTGAGGACCACTTTGGCCGGCGGGCGTCGTTTCCGCAGAGGGGGAAGCGGAATCTGACCTGTTGCCCGACGGAGGCGCAGTATTGGCACCGTCTGAAGTTTCCCCGGCGCTGCCGGTTCGCGATTGAACCAGGACAAGCGAGAGTATGACAAGGAGAACGCCTGCTAAAGCCGCTGCATCCCAGGCTTCATGCACTCGAACAAGGCCGTCGGCCCAGAGAATCGGTGTCTGGATAAAAACTGCAAAAATCCAGTAAAGAAATGTTCGGAGCATCATTCCGGGGCCGCCGGGTGTCAGTCGGGACATGTCTGGAAAGAATTGCGGCATGATCAGCTTCTGTACGACCAGGCCCAGCAAAACAGCGGTCAGGATAGGAAATGTCGTGCGACCTACGCTTTTCCATGTGTGTAGATCAAATCCTAAGTAAGTGGCCGGATCTACGGCGTGATCCTTCTTCGCAGATGCACCACAGTAGAGCGGCATCAGGCACTGCAAGATGAGCAGGGGTAAAAAAATCTCGTAGATCAGCATGCCTATAAAAATGAGGAGCCCGGAGAGCAGCAACCAGGGCCCTTGTCTGGTGAGCGACCTCTCGTGACACAAAAGCGACGCTGCCCATAAAACGTACGCCGTTGCCGCGAGATGCTGCATTCCCGGAGAAAACACAAGTGTGGAAGCGATACTGGGCAGATACACGGCCGCCAGAAAAAACGCCGCGGCCTTCTCGCTGCACAATCGGTGCCAGATATACCAAACTATTCCCCACGCTACGCTGAGGAAGAAGAACTGAGAGCAGACGTACCAGCGGGGAGTATCACCATATAATCCGGATATACTGGACAATACCATGGGCGCCAAAGGCCGAGCGGAAAAAAGGGGAAACCATGATCGCACGATCTCCCACCATTGAGGGTGCAGACGCCAGTGATCAATGATCATCCAGTCATCGCAAACCCAGCCCGCTTTGAGGAGATACGGAATATACACTGCAAGTACAAAGACAATGGCAGCACACGTGGGCCATCTTTTTTTACAGAACTGTAAAAATGCCATGACCAGTATGAAAGACTAAACCATCTCCCGACGATGGACAAACCCGATCGCCTTAAGCGGCTTACCCTGACTGATTTGCAAAACACTTATGGCTGGGATTTTTGACCAACAGGCTTCTCGTGTGAATTGTCCGACATGGCGACGACCCGCAAGTCAAAAATACCACCGGCCATAGCTCCCGGATGGGCCTGAAAACGCACGGTGATCGTTTCACGATCTTTTATAAGCTCCAACGGCAGGCGATAAAGCTCGATAAAAAAGCGACCGGGCCGGTTGTTGGCCAATCGCTGCGTAGCAATCTTTGTGCCATTAACCATGATGTCAAAAACCCGATTGCCCACATCGCTGCCCCAGTATTCGACAAGAAGGGATTGCCCTTCCCCCTGCGCCAGCTTCATTGTGTAGGCGAACCATCCCCCGTTGACCGCATGCCGCCATCGCCTTCCGGCAAAGGTCCCACTTTCGGTCCTTTCCCCAGAGAGGGCATGTTCTCTTTCACTGGTCGGGTCACCAATAATAACGCGATCAATCGTGTGCTTCTCTATTTCTTCCCATTTTTCCTTTGCCTCTTTATATTCACTGACGATTTTTTCCCATTGTGATGGAGATACTCGATCGAAGTAAACCACATAACGCCGTGAACCATGGATTTTATAGAACGGCTCAAGGATGATTTCTCGCTCCTCGGTATCCGCGAGCGAGCGGAATAATCCCCTGGGCGCGGTCCAGCATCCCGGCCGCTTGTCGACCGGCTTGAAGGCTGTCAAATCGAGATGATCCGCCACCACGGCCATGACGCCGCCAAAGCTGCGACCGATGTCATGGCCCGGGGCATACGCAACGACCGGCGATTGAACAAGCTCGTCCGGTACGACTGCCGCAAGCACGATAGGGCCATGGAGAATAGCCAACCGGTCAGGGTTATCGCGGAATGATTCTGTCCGCAACTGCATGGGCACTCGGACTTCCACATGGTCACCGGCAGTCCAGGTACGGGTTACGCGAACGAACTGGCCCGGACGATCTTCCAATGCCCACGGAGTCCCATTAACCAGAATTGAGTATCCTTGAGTACACCACGCTGGCCACCGGATCGCAATCGTTAACTGCGCGGGCGACTGCGGTTCAACGTAGAGATGCACTGTGTCTGAATCGGGAAATTGCGTTTCCAGTCGGACTTTTAAACCTTTTTGCTGCCATTGGAGTTCTGACGGAATAAACAGGTTTACATATAAAGTATCGCGGCCATCATGAAAGTAGATGCTTTCTCCATATTTCGCATGGTTTTCGATACCTGTTCCCGTGCAGCACCAGAAAGAGTCCAGCGGTGTGGAATACGTCTTGTGTGAGCCCGATTGTAACGGAACATAGTAACACATCATTCCAGTTGCTGGATTCTGCGATGCCAGGATGTGGTTGTAGAGGGCACGCTCGTAGTAGTCGGCGTATTCAGGGGCCATTTCCCAGGCGAGGAGATGTCTGGTCAGCTTGAGCATGTTGTACGTGTTGCAGGTTTCGGCGGTGTTGGGACCGAGGGCTTCCGAGAGCCGATCTTTGGGCGTGAAATGCTCGTTGTTGCTGTTTCCACCGATGACGTAGGAACGTTCGCGGACAACAAAGTTCCAGAAGTTCAGCGCAGCATCGCGGTACCATGGCGTTCCCGTTAATTCATACAATCTGGCCGCGCCGATAAACTTGGGAATCTGCGTATTGGCGTGCAAACCGGTAAGAATGTCCTTGCCGTCGGCCAAAGGCTTGAGCACCGCCAGATGGTTGAAACGCTCGGCCATCCGCAGGTATTTTTCTTCGCCGGTTAAGGCATACAGATTGGCCAGGGCCTCGTTCATGCCGCCATGTTCCACATTAAGCATCCGTTGCATCTGCTCGTCAGTGAGGCGACTGTTCCGCGCGACCACCCAATCCCCGAGCTTCCTGGCCACTTCCAAAGCCTGCTGATTGCCGCAGTACACATAGGCGTCGAGCAGCCCTGCCAAAATTTTGTGGAGCGTGTAATAAGGAGCCCAAACCCGTCCGGTGGTTTCAACCCGGTCAAAAAATTCTTCTGGAAAGGCGCTGAGATAGCCGTTACCGAGTTTCTCCTGACACTTCCCCAATTCCTGGACCAAAAAGTGGACTCGGTCCCGGAACTGGATATCGTCGGTACTCGCGTACATGAAGGAACAGGCCGAGAGATAATGGCCCACAAAATGCCCGCGCAGTTCGCAA
>NZ_JACIYL010000414.1 GCF_014359955.1 Thermogutta sp.
GTCGCGGAGCGGGGCCGGTGCCCCGGCCGCCAGGCCGGGCTGGCCTGGTGCTCCGGCAGCGCCGTAGCCACCGAACGAGCGAAGCTCTCGCGTCACGGCTTCCGGACTGATGGTCAGGGCCGATTGCACGCGTCCTTTAAAAGCCCGCTGGGCAAATCCTGCAATTCCCTCCGTAGCCTGGAGCGCATCCAGTCGGGTACTGGCCTGACGCCGGGCCTCGGTGAGTTCGTGGAGAGGCACGTTCTCATCAGCGAAGAAGGACGTATAGGGTGTGAGGATCCCGTGTTTCAAGGCGAGCTGGGTCAGTTCATCAATGAGTTCCTGATTCTTCCCGTGTAAATCAATCTCGTCCAGAATATCTCCAACCCGTCGCACCGCCCACAATTTTTCCACAAAGGCTTTCGATTCGTCACCTGCACGAGAGGTAAATTCCACGGGAAATTTGAAGGTCTTGGTCTGGTTGCCCATTTTCCCTCGCAGGACGAGTTGAGCTGTACCGGATCGCCGATATCGGCCGACCAGAGCGAGCTGTTCTCCCGCGAAGAGATCGAACGGCGGCTGCGGACTCAGCCGATAGACAGGCGGAACGCTTTCCGTGTCATCAAACACGAATTCCACTTCTACGTCAGTGAGGACCGGTGCTTCGATGCGACGGTAAAACCGGCTGATGCGGTCCTCGAGGTTTTCATCCGGGCGGACATATTCGGTGTAACCGCGGCTGAATCTCGCCAGCTTGTCCAGCAGCCGGCTATTCACGTCATAGCCCACGCCGAAACAGAAGATTCGGGCGCGAACGGTGTTGGCCTTGCGGGCATTTTCCACGATCTGCATCTCACTGGTGACGCCCGTGGTGGGCAGGCCGTCGGTCATGAAGACGACGTAGTTGGGGCGACTTTCATCTTGAAGTTGGGCGAGAGCAGTTCTTAAAGCGGCGTCGATGTTGGTGCTTCCTCCCGCCACCAGTCCTTCTACAAAAGCCAGGGCCTGCTGGCGGGTTTTGTCGTTGTAGCGCTGAAGTTCCGGGCGAAATGTTTCCACGTCGCTATCGTAGGCGATGATGTTGAAAAGGTCGCCTTCGCGGAGATTGTTGATGACGAATCGCATCGCTTCGCGGAGTTGTTCGATTTTCTTGCCGCTCATGCTGCCGGAGCGGTCCAGGACAAAAACGACCGTTTTGGGTAACGGCTTGCTGTGGCCCTCGGCAATCTGCGGGGTGGCCAGAACCAGGAAAAACCCATCCTTCTCATCGAGAGACCTGTAACTAATGAGTTTGGCTGCGACGGGACCGGGAGCCACATCGTACATGAGGCGGAAGTCGCTCATCGGCACAATATCCCGTGCCGAGTAGGTGACCGTTATGGTGCTTTCGTCGAGACGTTTGACCTCGACTTCGTGGGTGGGTGAGTAAACATTCTTGATGGGCTCATCTTCCCGAAGGTTGAGACGAATACTGAGCCGATCGAGCGGTTTCGACGTGTACTTGGCTGTGCTCAGTGGGAAGAGAAAATCCACCATCCCGTCCGACTGCCGGCACAACTGCGTGTAGCGCAACGACACGGTTCGCTTTTGGCCGGGGGGAATGGGAAAGACGCTCGTTTTGAACATGCCGGTTCCGATCCATTCCAGAAGCGCGGGATCACGGTTTCGGCGGACGATCTCCTCATACTGCCTCCGGGCTTCGTCCGCTTTGAGGAGTCGCGCGGGAATCTCCTTGCCGTCCACCAGCAGGGTCATGCGGTCGATGGCTCCGTCGTAAGGGAGAGGAAACACGAACGAAGCCTCAAGGGTGCGGCTCCCGGTGTTGACGAAAGTTTGAGAAACTTCCACCTGGGCCACACGATGGCTGATGCGACCATTCACTTCCAATGAGTCGACCGCATAACTAACAGCGGGAGGCGGAGGAACAGGACGAGGCGGAGGAACAGGAGGATGAGGCGGGATTGGTGGCCAGATGATGATCGGCGGCCGGGGCAGCCGGAAGCCGTCGGTTTCAACGACAAGGATTCCCTGGGCCCGGGCGACAGTGGGCGCGACAAGGCCTAGAATCGCGGCGACCAGCATAAGGATGCTGCGTCGGACGTATGGAAATTGAGAGTAGATCGCCATTGTTCGAACCTCCTGCTACGATGACCCCACAACCCTGGCGACTCCGAGCTTAACACAGCATATCTGCCCCTTCAATCAGGCCGCTCTTCGGAGAAGCAAACACCACGTTGGCTGGCGGTTTCATTAGGTCCGACGTTTTTCCCCGGGAAAAAGTTCCGCGTTGGGATCATATTTCGGTTGAAACGCGGGAGTCCCGCTGCCCTGTCTTTATGGTTGACTCGCCTGTCAGGGGAACGTATTCTTTTGACAGGACAGCTCGGGCTGGCAACCTGCCCGAGGGGCCCACGGGGGAGGAAACCCTGCTCGTCTTGCTGGAGGAAATGCGGTTCTGGCCACGTCTTACTTGCACGAAAGGGAGACGCTATGGAAACGGCCAAACAGGTCTCTGTGAAGCTCGTCAATAAGCCCGGTCGGCTCGCCCAACTCCTGGACGCTTTGGCCAAGGCGAAAGTGCGGTGCAGGGCACTCGTGGTGATGGACTCTGGGGATCGGGGCACAGTGCGCTTTGTACCGACGGAGAGTGAGCGGGCCATCAAGGTGGTGGAACAACTGAATCTCCCTTATGAGGTAGCCGACGTCCTGCTCGTAGATGTCCCCAAACAACCGGGCGGATTTCGCAAGATCTGCGAGCGGCTCGCTGAACATCATCTCAATATCGATTATGCTTATCACTCATTCGGTACGGAGTTAGGGGCCAAAGGCGGGGGCGTCGCGGTTGTCAAAGTCAACGATCTCAGCAAGGCCCAGCGAGTGCTGTCCAACAACGAGTCGGCGGGCAAACAACGGGTGTCGGTAAGGCGTCCGGTTTACGCCCGGTGATCTCACCCGTTGGTGTTTCTCGCCATCTGAACCAGAAGGAAGGTGGCAGTCAAAGCCGCTAGTCACGGCTGCGGAGGCCGGTTCGGCTGCGCCGTCAGTCTGCGCACTGCAAAGCGGGAAATTTGCCCTTGCATGAACAGCTTTCCCGTGCGACACTTACCCACCCCGATGGAGCGGGGTGCTGCATTCGTTCCGGCCGAATGTCGTCCTCAGGGAAGGAATCCTGTACGGGTGAGTTACCTCAGGGTAACAACAACTGCAATTCTCGTTGGACTCCTGCTGACAGGGGGGTGTTTCCGACCGTTTTTCCTGACACCCAGCCCGGTCCTGAACGTTTACTATCCGAATCCCATTTTCGTGACGGCCAAGGATCCCCAGGTCCTCTGGGAAACGCTGGTGGATGTCGTTGACGACTATTTCGAGATTGAACGCGAAGAGCCCATCCGCCAGTTTGACACCGTTCTCACCTCTGGGCGAATCGATACCTTCCCCAAAATAGGGGCAACCATTCTGGAACCGTGGCATAAAGATTCGGTCGATCGGTACTCGCGGTGGGAGGCCACCCTCCAGAGTATCCGGCGGCGGGCGGAAATTCGGGTGGATCCACGCGACGGTGGGTACTGGATCACCGTGCTGGTTTTCAAGGAACTGGAGGATGTGGGCCAGCCCCTTGCCGCCACGACTTCCTCGGCAACGTTTCGTAATGATAGTTCTCTCACACGGGTGGTCTCACCCATCGGAGAACAGCAAACCCACGCGGGCTGGATTCCCATGGGGCGGGATACCGCGCTCGAACAGCGCATCATTGAAATGATTGGGGCTCGATTCGGTCTGCTTCCTGTTCCCGCCGCATCGACGCCGCCGCTGGAGGCTATCAACAGCCCGACGCATGGCGGTCAAGTCATTCAGCAGAATCCCCTCCCGCCGCTGGAGCCGGTTCCCGGAAGAAGCCCCTAATTCGGGGTAATTTATAGTCCCCCTGGCATCTGCTGTGGTCAATGGTCA
>NZ_JACIYL010000415.1 GCF_014359955.1 Thermogutta sp.
GGGGAACACCCAAGAGCAACGGATAAACCGCCTGTCCCGCGACTATACCCCTTCGCCTGGCTCCAGAAGCCCGGGGAGGGCTACGCTGTCTCCGTGGGTTGTTCTGCAAGGTCCACCAGGATGATATCGAGCCGGGGAGTCACGGCCAGCAGGTGGTTTTGGGGAATTTCGCACCAGCGTTCATCACTGAGCTTCTGCGACGAAATCAGGATGGCGCTTTCGTTAGCCAGGGTAGAACTGTTGATATTGGCTTCCAGGTCCGAAACGTGGTAATGGAAGGTGTGCTCACTGGTTGAAAAGCGTCTTTCCAGGTAATAGAGGGGATGACCGCTCTGGTAGGCGAAAAGCCATCGCCCATTGCTGAGGAGAAACGCCACGCCATCCTCCCCTACCTGGCGAAGCGAATCGAGCAGGCTGGGCACCAGGTCCCGCGTTTTCTTGATGTTTTGAACAATCCAGTGAAAAAAGGCTTCGCCCCCGCTCTCCCCATCCAGCGACTCCGCGTGAGCAGGATCGAGAAGCCGAAAAAGTGCTTCTCGATTGAGATGCCCCTGCTGCGCGAACAGCCAATTCCGATAATGAAAGGGTGAGAGGTTCCGCTCATCCTCATCCCCGGAAACACCGGCATCCAGGAAAAGGATGTAAATTCGGGAAGTGCCGGGGGCAAACCGCGCGGCGTTACTCGGCCTTGCGGCGGAAGCCTGCACCTGCTTGGTGATCTTGGGCCGGGCCCCCTCGTACCAACCGATCCCCCACGCCAGAGCTGGCGAGGAACCACTGCTCTCTGCCGGCGAACCCTCGTGGAGCGAAAGGGCCAGGTCCGCAGGCTTGTGCGTGATAACACCAAACATCCAGGAACTCATAAATCGCTAACCCTCCTCTCCCTCATCGGGCGAGGCACCCCATTGTCACGTTCTTTCCGGCAATCCCGGTAATCAATGCTGCTGTGCAAGGATGCGGATGACACGACACGGTTGGTGCGGATTGCGTGATCTTGCAATGCCCTCTGATTCCACTGGCTGGCCCATAACATCCGGGACTGATCTCCCGGGCGTCCTTTTTAGTTTAGTCAACGCGGTCACTTACGAAAAGCTTTTGGGGACTTCCAACTCCGCTGCCTGCCCCGAAAAGATCGAAGAACCGCCGACCGGAGCCGGCAACATCCGAAAAATCACTCCAACCGTTGAGCCACAGAACCAAAACGGCGGGAGCATGCCTCACCCCCGCCTTAACACGTTTCGACAAAAACTCAGCCGAGCCCCATCACCCGCCCGCGGGAGCATGGTCATCCGCCTGGAAGCCACACGTCTTGTGTGATCCGTCGCAGAATGGGCGCTCTTTTGAGTGTCCACAGCGACAGAGGGCAATCGGCCGGGAGGGGTCGGTCGGAAACTCCCGTCCATCCACATCCACAACGCGCACCTTTCCCTGCACGAGATACGGACCGTTCGGCCGAACCGTGATGACGACATCAGACATCAGGCATCCTCCTTCCAGCAGAAACACGGACTTGTGTGACGAATGGGGTGAACGCTCCCGGTTTGTGGAGCCAGATTCTTGATTTGTTGAGCAATCTACTCAGTCTATCAATCCGGTCAAGTGGCCGTCCTCCTGCCCCCTCCCCCTTTTGCAAAAGCTTAAGACGCACCACGGGCACAAGGTGTTGTAGCGGCCATTCATGAATGGCCCCTACCAAGGTTGGTAACGTGACACATGCTGTAACACCGGGCACGACAAGCGCGCCCCTCCGAAGGATTTCTCGAAGGGACCTGCTTGTCAGGTCCGCCTGCCCACCCTGGATGATCCACCCCCATTCACTCGCGTTCCGGTGGGGGGCGTTCAAGAATGGCCCCCGACACTCGGCGCTCGTAGCCGTCATAGGTTTTCTGCAAAACTGGGGCTGGGTCAAGCAGCACGACGGGTTGTGAGACCCAACCGCAATCGGCACAATAGGGCTGCTCCGCAAAGGGGCGATGCCACCCGAAAGAAATTCCCCCGAACAACCCAACCAGCCCACAGGAGCCAACAAATGAGCACGGTCAGGCATCCCCGAGTGTGTGTCCCCGCCATTTTCGTCTGGCTGACTGCGGCCGTCGTCTGCACAGGGCTGGCGCGGGCTTCATTCGGTGAAGAGCCTGGTGTGGCCCCGCTCGCCTTGCCCGAATTTCCCAGCCCGCAAATCGCAAACCTCGCCGACAGACTGTATGTGATTCTGGAGAAGCAGTGTCACTATCTACTGGGTCTGGTGAAACCGTGGAAAGGGGATCCGCAGTACAAACTGCTCACCGAAAGCCGCAGTGCGGAACATTGGATCCGTCCCAACACGGGGGCGGTGCAGGCGTTCTGTTTTCTCTACCGATTTGGGCCATATGACGAAAAACTGGTTGGCATGTCCCGCGAGACCCTTCTGCGGGACATCATCGTTCCCATGATCCGGTATCTGACGGAAACGCATGTGACGGGAAGCCAACTGACCGGCGACGGCCGAAAGTGGGGCGACGCCTGGCAGTCGGCACACTGGGCGCAAATGTTGGGAAGAGGAGCCTGGTTCATCTGGAACGATTTGCCGGAGGATTTGCGGTCGGCTGTCCGCCGGGTCGTGCGTCACGAGGCCGAACGCATCGCCCACAGCCAGCCGCCCGCCCGGCTTCGTGGCGATACCAAGGCCGAAGAAAACGCCTGGAACGCACAGATCCTGTCGGTGGCCTGGTTGCTCATGCCCCAGGATCCCCAGGCCGACCAGTGGATGCGGCAGTTCCAGCGATGGACACTCTCGGCGTTTCTGCGTCCTTCCGACCAACATGCGACCGAAGTGGTGGACGGCCGACCGGTCGCGGAACAATTCACCGGAGCGAATATCTTCGATGACTTCACCCTCGAAAATCATGGATTTGTCCACCCGGATTACATGTCCACTTTCACGCTGTCGATGGGTTGCGTGACGGATTTTCGGATGACTGGCCGGCGCGAACCACAGTCCGTTCTGTGGAACGTGAGAGGGATTTACGAAAACCTCAAGTGGTTCATCTTTCCCGACATGGGATTCGTGTATCCCAGCGGACAGGACTGGACGATCTTTCGGCAACCCGCGTGGCTTTCTGCCCATATCCTGATGTTTGTTTACGGTCGGGATGGCGAAGCGTGGGACCTTGCTCTACGGACTGTGGAGGTCATCGAGAGGATGCAGGCCCGATCCCCGGAAGGAGCGATCTACGACCCCTCCGAATTCTTCTTCCCTTCCACGCAAACGGACATCGCCCAGGCCCTTGCCCGAGCTTGGCTGCACCTCCATTTCGCCGACCCCGCAGCGATGGGAAAATACCAGCCCCGAACGGGTGCAAAACATCTCCGGTTCGGGAAGATTTTCTTGTACCGAACTCCTCGCCTGATCACGGCCCTAAGCTACGGCTCGGTGATCATGGGAACATTCACCCCCAATCAGCGCGATCGCCTGATTTCTCCAGACCAGCGAAGTCTGGTGGGGTGGATCACCCTGTCGGGCAGTACGGAACCACTACCCCTGAGGCTTCTCCGAGCGGAATTTTCCGAAAAAGACGAATCGTTCGAGGGAATCCTCCACCTCAGCCATGGCGACGCTATTCTTGCCGAATGGGCCCTTACCGGGGACATTTCAGGCCGGGTGCGAATCCGCGAAAAACTCATCGTCCAGCGGGATTGCACGATCCAGGAAGTTGCCACGGGATTGATCGGGGTCTTGAACAACCGGCGATGGATTTTCGAGCAGGGAAAACGGGAAATCCGCCTCGCTGGCGAATCCAAGATCATCCCTGCCCATTCGGGGATCCGGTGGGCAGCACCCCGGACTGATCATGTGAGAATCGACCACGTGATCGAAATCGAACTTGCACCACCGAGGGATGTGCTCTACGTTGGCGCCACTCAGCCTGAACGAGGTCGTGCCACCGA
>NZ_JACIYL010000416.1 GCF_014359955.1 Thermogutta sp.
CCGATCAACACCAATTGATGACCCATCGCTCCTTGCCGCACGCGACAAGCGTGCCCCTCCGAAGGGATCCGCAAGGTATCCCGCCCCGGCCCGCGCCCGTTTGTACAGGATGGCGGCATCCGGTATGATGACAAGGAATGATGAGAGGGAACGGCGGGTAGCGCGTCTCTGGGGAACCGGTGTGGCCGCCGACAGGCAAGAGCGGCAAGCTTCGGCAGCAATGGGCTTCTCATGCGACGGAAGGGCACAATGGACGGCGATTCCACCCGTGTGCGAGATGATGTCTCCCAGCGGCTGATCGACCAGTACACGGAGCTTGCGCGCCTGGCCGGTGCCCTTGCCCATGAAATCAAGAATCCCCTCTCCACAATCCGGCTCAACCTGGAGCTGCTGGCCGAGGATTTTGCCAATTCAGAAAACCCGCGGGAACGGCGTGCTCTCAACCGCATCCAGATCGTTCAGCGGGAATGCGAACGATTGCAAACCATTCTGGACGATTTTCTGAAATTCACCCGAGCGGATCGGCTGAATCTGGAACCGGCCAATTTGAATGAAGAAATCCGACGAGCTTTGCAGTTTTTTGAAGCGCAGGCGCGCGAGGCCAACATCCGCATCATGGATTTTCTGGCCAGCAATTTGCCGACGGTGTTGCTGGATCGTGCGGCCTTTCAGACGGCCCTCCAGAACCTGTTGATCAACGCCCTGCAGGCGATGCCCCAGGGGGGTGAGCTGGTTGTCCGCACGGTGCCATCTCCCGAGGGTGTGGTCATCGATTTGATCGACAACGGCTGCGGGATGGATCCCGAAACCCTGGCCCATGCCTTCGACGCTTTTTTTACGACCAAACGTGGCGGCACCGGTCTGGGGCTGCCCACCGCCCGGCGAATCATCGAGGCCCACGGTGGTTCTATCACGGCTCAGAGTGAGGTTGGCCGCGGCACGCAAATAACCATCAAGCTTCCTATCCCTCGACAATTGCCAGGAGAGACAGTAGCGCGTGATGAGCGAGCGAGTCAGTCCCCCAGAGCAGAAGAGCAGGTCAGCGGCGGTTGAGGTCAAAGATCGCCCCACCGCGCGAATCCTCATTATTGATAATGACCCCGGTCATGCGGAGGTCATGGCGGAGGCTTTGGAGCGGGAAGGGTACCGGTGTCGGGTGGCCACTTCAGGACCGGAGGGCGCGAAGCTTATCCGGGAGGAGGAATTTGATGTCATCATCACGGATCTTGTGATGAACGAAATTGACGGTCTGGATATCCTCCGGCTGGCGAAGCAGGAGCAACCGGAAGCGGAGGTCATTCTCGTCACCGGTCACGGCACGATTCAGTCCGCCGTTACCGCCATGCGGGAGGGGGCGTTCAACTATTTGCTCAAGCCTCTGGATCTGGCGCAACTGCGGGCGGTGACAGAAAAGGCGGTGGAGAGCGTTCAGCTCCGCCGGACCAACGTGGAGCTCCATCGCCGGTTGGACGAGACGTTTGGCTTCCAGGGCATTGTGGGAAACAGCCCCCAGATGCGCGCTGTTCTGGAAAAAGTCAAACGGATTGCCCCCACAAACGCCACGGTGCTCATTCTCGGGGAAACGGGGACGGGCAAGGAACTCATTGCTCAGGCCATCCATCAGAACAGCCCGCGAAAGAACAAGCCCTTCGTCGCCCTCAATTGTGCAGCATTGAGTGAAAACATTTTGGAAAGTGAGCTGTTCGGCCATGTCAAGGGAGCATTCACGGATGCCTGCGCGGATCGGGTGGGAAAGTTTGAATACGCCCACGGCGGCACGCTGTTCTTGGACGAAGTGGGCGATATGCCCATGGCCACGCAGATCAAATTGCTGCGCGTTCTGGAAAACGGGGAGATCACCCGAGTGGGCTCCAACGATCCCATCAAGGTGAATGTTCGGGTGCTCTCGGCGACCAATCAAAACCTGGAAGCGCTGGTGGAGGAGGGACGCTTCCGCCGCGATCTTTACCACCGTCTCAATGTGGTCAGCATTCGGCTGCCGAGCCTGGCGGAGCGGGCGGAGGACATCCCCATCCTCATCGACCACTTCATGAAAATGTTCGCCAAAAAACACAACAAGCACATCAAAGGGATGACCCCCGCTGCCCGACGCCGCTTGCAGATGTATTCCTGGCCGGGAAATGTCCGGGAGCTCCGCAACGTTATCGAGAGCATGACCGTCGTGGATTACGATGGCATTCTCGATGTGGATGATTTGCCCGAGCAATTCGCCGACGGTGATGCCCGTCGCACGGACGCCAACAATGTGTCGTTGGCGGCGCTGGTGGGCAAGCCGTTGGAAGAAATCGAGAAAATGTTCATCGCCGAGACGCTCCGCGCCACGGGGGGAAACCGTGAGGAGGCTGCGCGGCTGCTCGGCATCGGTGAGCGGACGCTCTATCGCAAAATCAAGGAATACGGATTATCGTGACTCTTTTCTCTTCTATTGATCGCCCCAACAATTGTTGTTGTGGGGTGCTCTTGAGGGAAACTGAGTGGAAGATTCTCAGGGGCGCGGGAACTAGCCAACGGAGGTTCGGATGGCGAAGATTCGCCGTCTTCCCCAGAGCGTGATCAATAAAATCGCGGCTGGCGAGGTCATCGAACGACCTGCCAGTGTCGTGAAGGAACTTGTGGAAAACTCTCTAGACGCCGGCGCCACGCGGATTGATGTTTCGGTGGCCAAGGGAGGTATCGAGTTCATCCGCGTGGCCGACAATGGTTGTGGCATCGCCTTTGAAGACCTGGAACTGGCGGTCGCCAGTCATGCGACAAGCAAGATCAGTGATGCGGAAGACCTCTTCCACGTGCGAACGCTGGGGTTTCGGGGAGAGGCGCTCGCGTCCATCGCCGAGGTGAGCCATCTTCGTCTTCGCAGTCGTACTCCGGATTCAGACTCCGGCGGCGAAATTTACGTGGAAGGCGGCCTGGTGCGGTCCCTTGCACCGTGCGGCTGTCCTGTGGGAACGGTCGTCGAGGTTCGCCAGTTGTTCTTCAATACTCCGGTGCGGAGAAAATTCCTTCGCTCGACAACCACGGAGTTGGGCCATATTTCGGAAACTGTGGCAAAGCTGGCGCTGGCCCATTTCCGCGTGCATTTCACACTCACGCACAACGATCGGCCGGTGCTTCAGTTGCCAGCAGCAGACAACCTTCTGGAACGCATAGCGGCCCTTTACGGGCAGGACCTGGCCGACGCTCTCATTCCGGTGTCCAGTGAAGATGGGGCGGTGCGGTTGTACGGGTATGTGGCCCATCCGGCGTTCAGTCGGCCCAATGCCAAAATGCAATTTCTGTTTTTAAACGGTCGGGCGATTCGCGATCGCAATCTTCAGCACGCCCTCAATGAGGCGTACCGGGGACTTTTGACCGTGGGACGCCAGCCGGTGGCTTTTCTGGTTCTGGAAATGCCGCCCGAAATGGTGGACGTGAACGTCCATCCCACCAAGCAGGAGGTACGTTTTCTGGACAGCGGGCGACTTTACAGCCAGCTCCTCAGCACGCTGCGCAGAGAATTTCTCAGCAGTGACCTCAGCACGCGGATTCCCGCTCCCACGCCCGATCAGGGCGGCGATTCCTGGCAGTCACCACACGATCCGGAAAAGATTCGGGCAACGCGTCAGCAGATCGTGGAATGGGCAAAAGGCGAACTTCAGCAGAGACTGGCGGGAGAAGTCACATCAACTGCAGAAGTGTCGCAGAATACGGTGAGGCGAGAGCCACTCGCGCCCCACCCCGATGAAACAGCACGACATGGCGTCGGCTTGAGAGAGTTTGGTGCCTGTGGGGAGCGTGGAGCCGAAGATGATGCAGGACTCGCCACAGCCACGGCGGGGTACCGTTCTGCCGGTTCGCGAATCGCGGAATCCATTCAGACTGCTGAAGCGTTGGGGCAAAAGC
>NZ_JACIYL010000417.1 GCF_014359955.1 Thermogutta sp.
GCGATGCGGGTTTCTACGAACTGGTGCACCGCATATTAATGCGCTCCGATGCGTGTTCCCTTCAGGAACGGCGAATTCGGCCGCGAATGGAATTCGATACCGAACAGCGGATCGCTCCGTGGGGGGACAGGCCACCGAGCGAAAGTGACTTTCTCACCGTGCGCTGCTTCGATCTCAACAAGGGAGGAATTGCATTCTTCCTCGATGAGCCTCCCCCGTTCCGTAAACTGGTGGTGGAGCTGAATTGCCCCCAAAACAGGATTTACGTGCTGGCCGAGGTCGCCCATCACGCCCCCGTTCTCCTCTACCCCAACGGAGATATTGTGCTCGAGGAGGCAGAAGATATCTTTGAAGAGGAAAATCTCCCGGATATGGGGCAGCCCGTCCCCAAGATTCTTGTAGGGTGTCGATTCCTTTCCCGCTGGACGCCCTGCAACAGCCCGGAAGCATCCAAGCCGCCCGAAACACCGGTTACTTCGGGTTGATCACCCCGGTGTTCACTGGATCACCTTCAGCAGGCCATTCCGCATGTGAGCGAGCCTTTCACCGGAAAGGATCTTTTGGCCCTCCTCATCAGTCACGTAGAACACGTCCACGACCTGATCCAGAAACGTCCCGATTTTCGCTCGCCAGATGAAGCACTTTTCCTGATAGAGAAACCTCGACACTTCGTAGAGTAATCCGGGGCGGTCGTTGGCGAAAATTTCGATGATCGTGAATTCAGAATGGGAATGATTGTCGAACTCGACGCGAACGCGCGCCGGAGGCACACCGGCCAGGGCCTGACGCCCCACTTCCCAGCGACGAACGAACGCCGGCTGAAATTCGGGTTGCGTGAGAGAGCGGCGGATAACCTCGTTAATTTGATTGATACGTTCCGCCGGTGGCTCGCCCGGGAAATCCGGATCACGCACGACGTATTTGTCCAGAATCCAACCATCAGCCAGCGTATAAATCTGGGCGGCCAGGATTTCCAATCCCTGGCTCGATAACGCCCCCGTCAACCTGTGAAAAATACCGCGTGCCACGTTTTCCCGAGTGGCGATATTCCATAACAGGGTGTCACTGTCGGGACGATACTGAACCCGAATATCCACCGGCGCATCGCCCAGCGAAGCCAACCACCGCAGATCGGCAACGATGCTCGCCACGTCTTCAGCGAGAAGAAGGCCTCCGGGCAATTCCGACAGTTGTCGGCTGAAAAACGGCGTATGAGCGTCCTCACCCAATGCCCGGGCAACGGCCCGACGACGGTCTTCCAGATCGTTTTCCCGAAGAATGAGGTCACCCGAGTCGGAGATGTACCGGGCAGTTCTCTGAAACAACTCCGCCAGGAGATCTGCCTTCCAAGCCGTCCAATTGTCCGGAGACACGGCCATAAGATCCGCTGCCGTCAGTACGTACAGCATTTGCAGGACTTCCGGCGATCCCACTTCCGTGGCAAATTGGATAACAAGCTGTTCATCACTGATATCCCGGCGAAGCGCGAGATGATTCATTCGCAGGTGCGCTCCCACCAGGTATTCCAGGACCTCCCGCTCCTCCTCAGAAAGCCCCAGACGCATGCCGACATCCCGTGCAATCTCGCGGCCAACTTCGCAATGATCCGGTCCTAATCCTTTTCCCAAATCATGCAAAAGCAGCGCGAGATGGAGGATTTTCTTCTGGGCAATGCGCCGATAAGTATCAGCCAGTAATCCAGAGGCGTCGGCCAGAGCGGTTACCGCTTCCACCGCCCGAAGGCTGTGTTCATCCACCGTGTAATGATGATATTGATTGAACTGGAGCAGGCCCCGCGCGTGTTCAAACGCCGGGATAAACCGTTCGAGCAATCGCACTTTGTGGAGCCCTCGCAGGAGATGAGCGAGCTGGTGCGGGGACTCAAAAAGTCCTGCGAAGCGTCGAAAGATATCTGGCGGTATCGGGCCGCTCAGATCAGACACATGGCGACGGATGCTATCCCAGACTGTCCAGTGCAACGGCCGATTCAGCCGCTGGCTGGTTTCCAGAAATTCCAAGAGCACACCCCATCCCTGGGCAAGTGCGGCCTGTCCTGCCGGAGTGATCGCCAAACACCCGCCACGCTCAACAAGAAAGCCGTTTTGGGGCCACGTTACCAGGAAGTTTCGTTTTCGATGGGGCGACCTGGCACATTCGGAAAAACGCTGGGCCACGACGAATACGTGCTCCGTCTTGCGGAAATAGTCCCGCATGAAAACTTCCGCGGGGAGAAGGTTGTGTTCGCCGGAATAGCCCCACGTCGTCGCGAGTTGCCACTGATCACTTCGCGTGAGCACGTCATGAGCTCTCCCCGCACGCCAGTGGAGCCAATGGCGAACGGCCCAGAGGAAGTCTTCCGCCTCGATGAGGGCGGCTGCATCTTCGGGCTCCAACGCGGACCATTCGGAAAGCTCTACTCCGAGTTCCCCGAATCGCTGAATCCAGTGGACCAGTTGGACATCCCGGATGCCGCCGGGCGAACGCTTCACATTGGGTTGAAGGATGTACACCGTCTCGCCGTATCGTTCGCGTTCAGCATCTCGCGCCTGAATGACATCTCCGAGAAGCCGCTCCCCGTATCGCCGCACGGTTCGTTCCAGCAACTGGTGAAAGCTCCTGAAAACATCGAGATCTCCGCAGAGCAATCGGGCCTGGAGCACGGCCGTAAGAAACTGCGGATCTTGCAACATGTGGCGCGCAACGGTTCTGGGTGTGTGGGCAGAAAACCCGACCTGCCAACCAATGTCAAACACATCTCGGTAGAACCCAGCAGAAACAGCGCGGAGAACGGCCGAGGCACGCCCCGGTGTGAAGAGGAGAAGGTCGATATCCGAATAGGGTGCTACAATACTCCGGCCGAATCCCCCCAAAGCCAAAAGCGCATAGCTCCCCGTGGATTTTTCGTCAACGCCGGCCGCCTCAAGTTCGTGGGCCCACAGCTTCGTGACCACACTCTCCCACAGCGCAGCCAAACGGCGGCCCACCGACACACCCGATGTTCGATTCAAGCATTCGCCTGCGATCGCCAGTGTGCCGTTCCACAGTTCTTCGCGGACATGTGCGATCAGTGGATGAATCACGGGAAAAAGCCGCTCCACCGAGGGCGACGATTCTTCGTTCTTTTCATCGGCCTCTGTCGAGAGTGAAGCCACAACCGATCCTAACCTCTCCTGGGTGGTTTCACGCGGGTACAAACGGTCGTTCCTTGCGCAGGGATCTCGGAGCTCTCACCAAGCAGAGATTCCCGCGGGCAACTCATTTGAGTGCCTGGTCACCCGTTTCCCGGGTACGGATTCGAACCGCCTGCGTGATGTCGCTCACGAAAATCTTGCCGTCGCCGACCTGGCCCGTGTAAGCCGATTGAATGATGGTATCGATCACCCTGTCCAGATCAGCGTCGGGGACCACCACTTCGATCTTGACTTTGGGGACCAGATCGACGCTGTATTCCGCCCCGCGGTAGATCTCGGTGTGGCCTTTCTGACGTCCAAAGCCCCTGACTTCCGTGACCGTCATCCCCTGAATTCCCTCTTTGGTTAAGGCTGCTTTGACGTCTTCCAGCTTGAAATGTCGGATAATCGCTTCGATCTTTTTCATGCTTGCAGGAACTCCTCACGCGTCAAGGATGCCACTTAAGGATCGGGTGTCAACGACCTCATTTTCCCAGATTGCCAACCACCTCTGTAGGTCCGGTCTCGATGACAAACTGCTCGGGATAAGCCAGCAACCCGTGTTCGGTGATATCCAGACCTCGCAACTCCGTCTCGGGATCCACCCGCAGGCCAACCGTGTACTTGATTCCGAGAAAGAGCGCCAGGGACGTGAGAAACGACCACAGGAAGGCCACCACAATTCCGAGCAATTGCACCAGGAGGGAATGAACCTCACCGGCCGTCAGG
>NZ_JACIYL010000418.1 GCF_014359955.1 Thermogutta sp.
GACCACCATCCCCAGGTGCTGATTGTTGAGAAGGAGGACCTTGACGGGAACTTTCTCGCAGTAGCAGGTGGCCATCTCCTGAATATTCATGAGAAAACTTCCGTCACCATCGATGTCGATGACAAGTTTATCCGGATGGGCAATCTTGGCACCGATGGCCGCAGGCAGCCCAAACCCCATTGTTCCAAGACCGAGGCTCGACAGCCACGTCCGCGGTTTGCGGAATTTGTAAAACTGCGCTGCCCACATCTGATGCTGGCCAACACCGGTGGTAATGATGGTGTCACGATCTTTGGTGAGTTTCCAAAGCTCGTAAATGGCCTGTTGCGGGAGAATCGCTTCGGGATGTTCCCGGTACCGGAAGGGTTCTGTCTCCTTCCAATGTTTAATCTTTGCATGCCATTCGGAAATATCCTCGGGTGGTTCGATGATCTTATTGAGTTCTTCGAGGGCGTATTTGAGGTCGCTCACGATGCCGATGTGAGCGTGCTTCACTTTATTGAGCTCCGAAGGATCGATATCGATGTGGACGATTGTGGCGTACTTGGCGAATTCGCTGACTTTTCCCGTGACCCTATCGTCAAACCGCACACCAAAGGCGAGGAGCAGGTCGCACTCCGCCACCGCGTAATTGGCGTAGATGCTTCCATGCATGCCCAGCATGTCAAGCGAGAGCGGGTGATCACCCGGAAATCCGCCCAGGCCCATGGCCGTCATCGCCACAGGGATGGACGTCTTTTCAGCAAACTCGCGGAGGGCATCGGCCGCACCGGATGTGATGACACCGCCGCCTGCATAAATGACCGGTCGCCGCGCCTTTTTCACCACCCGGGCCACTTCGCGCAGCTCTTCCGGCCGCGCGAGACGCGGGATCGGCTTGTAGCCCGGCAGGTCCATCGGGACGTCGTAATCAGGAACGGTTTGGGCAATCTGCACGTTTTTGGGAATATCAATCAGAACTGGACCGGGACGTCCCGTGCTGGCCACGTAGAATGCCTCTTTGAACACGCGGGCAAGGTCATTGACGTCCGTCACGAGATAGTGGTGTTTTGTGATGCTCCGGCTCACCTCAACGGTGGGGGTTTCCTGGAAAGCATCGGTCCCGATGACAGACGTCCCCACCTGGCCGGTGATCGCGATGATCGGTACGCTGTCCAGCTTGGCGTCGGCCAGGGGAGTGATGGCGTTAGTTGCCCCCGGACCGCTGGTGGTCATGAACACGCCGACCTTCCCGGTGGACCGGGCATATCCCTGAGCCGCGAACCCGCCGCCCTGCTCGTGTCGCGGAAGCACGACGCGGATCTTATCCCGGTATCTGGTAAGGGCCTGATGAATGGGCATACTGGCCCCCCCGGGATAAGCAAACACCACTTCCACTCCGTGATTAACGAGCGACTGCACAACGATCTCAGCGCCGCTGACCGGTTCGCGTTTCACTTCGATCTGGGGACTTTGAGTTTGTGGCGCTTTCGTTGCCGTGCTCACTGGTTTTCACTCCTTTCCCGGCTCTGACTGAAGTTTTGCTGAAAATAGACCCAAACTCAGTCCGTACCTTCGAACCCTCAATCGCCAGAGATAACAATCTGGTGCGAAATTGAGCGAGGGACGCTGCGGTTTGCTGTACCCCTGCATTGATCAAAGATACGGCGTAGCCCGGCTCTTTTCAATGATTACTCACCCAGGAAATGATCACATGGCACGCGGTATACCGTCTTTGTGTCTCAGAAGGAACACTCACGTCTGGTCCAATAGGACAGGTGCTGGGGAGTCTTTGGTTCGCGCAATTCTTTACAGCGCAGACTCCGTATCCGCGATAAGACGCCGGATGGCCTCCGGGTCATTGAGCTCCCTCAGTTGGGGGAGAAAGCTGGGCTGCGCGAGGAGCCGGCTGAGACGCGCGAGCGTCCGGAGGTGCCCCCGGTCATCCACAGAGCAAATCAAAAAGAAACAGTCTGTCAGGGTTCCGGACTCACTTCCGAACGGAATTCCGCTTGCTGTTCTCCCGAATGCGAGGAACGGCTGACCGAGAATCCGGCTGAGTGGACGTCGCGGGTGCAGCAGGGCGACGCCGTTTTCCAACGCTGTGGGGTGCATCTCTTCGCGGGCGAGAACCGCCTCGGCCATCGCCTCAGGATCCCAGAGCCAGCCTGTTCGGGCAGCAATTTCCGTCATTCTTCGGATCACGGCGATCCGCGTCTTCGCCGCCAATGGGACTTCAATCGCCTCCGGCGGGAGCATCTCGGCAATGGAAATTTCGCTACCCGGACTCGCCTTGTTCCGGAGTTGCTGTTCCATCTCCGCCAGATCTTCGTCCTCCGTTGCCAATCCAATGCGGCGCTCCAGCCAGTGGTGGATTTCCGCTCGCGAAAATCGCCACTGACCGGCGACTTTACGTCCAGGAATTTTGCCGCGTTCGGCCAGCCGTTGCACCTGCTGGGGCGTCAGGTGCAGATAAGCGGCAAGTGACGCAAGGTCAAAATCTTCTGTTTCCGACATCTGGCCTATCCCCTGTGTTTGTCCCAACCTCTGTAAAGTTGCGCACGTGTGAGATTCTGTCAGAATGCGAACGGCTCAAACCACCGTCTCGCACGCTGAGCGTAACTCCCATCGATTCCCAAGACCCCGATGGCGATAACTTTGATTGTCGACTACGATGGGGTGATGGTCTATCCAGGGCAGCTGCGTCAAATTTTTCATCGAACGAATCGCGTGGGCGTCAAATACCAATCCAGATAAAGTTGGCAAACCGGGGTGAGCTTGCGGAAGTAAGGGATTGTCGCTCAGGAGAACCGGTCTTTGGGCCTCTTGCAAAGTTGACAGAATAAGTTATAACGGCGAACCAAAGGACTAGTCGTATTTTGCAACACGGTGATTGTCGGCATATGGAGGAACAGCTCATGGACACCATCAATGTCGCGTTGATCGGTCAGGGGTTTATGGGACGATCCCACTCCAATGCATGGGGGCAGGTGGCCAAGTTCTTCAAGCCGCCCATCAAGCCGATCATGCATACCTCCTTCGGGCAACCGGGCGTGGATCCTGACCCGGCGGGCTTCGCGGCGAACTGGGGCTGGAAGAACGTTTCCACTGACTGGGAATCAGTGGTGAAAAACCCCGAAATCGGTCTCGTGGACATTGTCACGCCCAACTACATGCATGCGCCGGTGGCCAAGGCCGCTATCGCTGCGGGCAAACACGTTGCCTGTGAAAAGCCCATCGCGGGAACGCTTGCTGACGCCCGGGAAATGGTGGAGGCGGCCAAGAAAGCGAATGTGAAGACGTTCGTGTGGTTCAACTATCGCCGGTGCCCTGCCGTGGCGCTCGCCCACTTGCTGGTCAAGCAGGGAAAACTCGGCGAGATTCGGCATGTCCGCGCTGCCTATCTCCAGGACTGGGCCGACGAAAACGTGCCGCTCGTTTGGCGGTTCGACAAGAATCTCGCGGGTTCCGGTGCCCACGGGGACTTGAACGCTCACATTGTGGATATGACACGGTTTGTAACGGGGCTGGAAATTACCGAGATTGCCGGGGCCATCGCAGAAACATTCATCAAGAAGCGGAAGTTGCCCAGCGCGGGATCGACCGGTGCGATCGTCTCGGGTGGAGCCGGCAAGGAGGAATGGGGCGACGTTACAGTGGACGATACCGTCCTGTTCCTGGCGCGATTCTCCAACGGTGCGGTCGCCAGCTTCGAGGCAGCACGCCAGGCCACCGGAAATCAAAACCGCAATATGTTCGAAATCAATGGAACAAAAGGGGCGCTTAAGTTCGATTTCGAGCGGATGAACGAGTTGCTCTTCTATGATGCCACCCTGCCTCGCGCGGTCCAGGGTTGGACGAATATCATGGTCACACATGCTCCGGATCACCCGTATGTCGCCAACTGGTGGCCGGACG
>NZ_JACIYL010000419.1 GCF_014359955.1 Thermogutta sp.
GTCCGGAATGCAAGGAACCGTATCGTCCAAAACCCGAGGAACTGCCGCGCGATTTTCCCAAGGAAATCCTTGAGGAAGGTGTCCTCCTTTACAGGGCGGTGGGATGTCGGGCGTGCCGACATGTGGGATATAAAGGGCGGATTGGTATCTTCGAGCTCCTGGTCAGCAGCGAGCGCATTCGGGAACTGGCCCACGATCGGGCCAGCAGTTGGGCCATCCGGCAGGCCGCCATCGAAGAAGGGATGGTGACTCTGCGCCAGGACGCTTGGCGGAAGGTTTTGAGCGGCCGGACTACAATAGAGGAAATCGATCGCGTCACTCGCCCGGATGAGCATTGAACCGCCTGATTTTTAATTGGCCGTGACGGGCTTGATGTCAAATTCACATCACTACCTGAAAAAGGAAAGCCCTGTGATGTCCCAGGCGGGTGGGTGTGCGCGGAGTTGTGGGGAGTAACTTGCCGATCAGTCGTCATTTTTGCGGGTGAGGCTTGTCGGTCCCTCTGATGCGGGGAGAAGATGCCGGAATACAGTTACGTCGCGGTTGACAGCAGTGGCAAGAAAGTGACCGGATCGATCGAGGCGGCGACCCAGCGGGAAGCGCTTGCCACGATCGCCAGCCGGGAGCTTTATCCCGTCGAGATCCGCGCGGAAGCTCCGCCCCGACGGCTTTTTCAGCGAAATCGGGTGCCCGCCCAGACGATGGCCGTCGTGTACGGTCAACTCGCCGATCTTCTCCGCAGTGGTGTTCCCCTTTTAAAAGCGCTGCAGATCGTGCGGGCCCAGTCCATCCATCCCGTTCTCAAAGAGGTGCTGGGCGAAGTGGCTCGACGGGTGGAAGACGGAGCGGGGCTGGGCGACGCCATGGCCCGCTTTCCGCACATCTTCAGCGAGATGGCGGTGAGCATGGTGCGGGCAGGAACCGAAGGCGGTTTTCTGGAAGAGGCCCTCTACCGCGTCTCGGAATTCACCGAAGCCACAGAGGACTTGCGGAAGCGTGTCAAAGGGGCGATGGCCTATCCCGTCATGCTGATCGTCATCGGCACCATCGTCGTGAGCGCCCTTTTGGTGTTTCTTGTGCCGAAATTTGAGGGGCTTTTTGAAAATCTGCGCAACCGGAACGAGTTGCCCGCTTTGACCGAAGGGTTGCTCTCGTTCAGTGCCTTCCTCCAATCCTGGGGGATTTGGGTTGCGGGCGGATTTGTTGTGGTGATTGTGGCACTCCGTACATGGCTGCGAAGTGGATCGGGGCGCCGCGTCTGGGATCAGTACATCATTAAGGTCCCGGTTTTGGGTACGATCGTGCTCAACTTTGCGGTTGCCCGGTTTTGCCGTGTGCTGGGAACTCTGCTGCGCAATGGCGTTCAGATTTTGCGGGCGCTGGAAATTGCCAGTGAGGCGACGGGGAATGTCCTCCTGGCCGAGGCAATCCAGAAAGCCGCCAAGAGTATTTCTCAGGGGCAACGATTGGCTGTGCCTCTCGCCAGTTGTCGGCTTTTTCCTCCCATGGTCATCGAGATGATCTCGGTGGCGGAAGAGGCCAACACCCTGGAAACTGTCCTCATACAGATCGCGGAGGCCCTGGAGCGAAGGACGTGGCGTCAGCTCGATGTGGGCGTGCGGCTGCTCGAGCCAATCCTCCTGCTCCTGGTGGCATGCGGTGTTTTGGTGGTGGTTGTGGCGCTGCTTCTGCCCATCTTCAAAATGAGTCAGGCGATTTAGGCGGCAAACTCGGCGACGGCTGCGCGAAAACAGCCACCTGGAGGCGATGGCCTTCAATTTTGGGGGCCAACCACCTTCGATAATGGGGCGAAGCATTTTCGCCCGGCGAGCGTTAGTATTTTTGGAGGGATCACGTGAAGGGACCGGCGGGAAGGGGTATATTCCCCCCGGAGTTGGGAAGACGATCTGAGATAAAAAGGATGACGGTGTGATGAGGCCGAGGACCGCTTGGAAAGTCGAATTGAATCGGGGACGTCGGAGAGGTTTGACCCTCATCGAAGTCCTCATTGTGCTGACGATTCTCCTGGTCATCGCCTCGCTGGCGGTGACAAACCTCATTCCGATGCAGCGTCGGGCATACGAGAATGCCGCGCGGACGCAGATCAAGGCGTTTGAACAGGCATGTGACGCGTACTATCTCGATCTCAACGATTATCCGCCCTCACTGGATGCCTTAATCACTCCGCCTGCGGATCTTCCCGACCCGACGAAGTGGAACGGCCCGTACCTGAATGCCCAGGCGGTGCCGCTGGATCCGTGGCAGCACGAGTATTTGTACATGTATCCGCCCCAAAGGAACACGACCGGCCGACCGGACATCTGGTCAATGGGCCCCGACGGCGTGGACGGGACAGAGGATGATATCACCAATTGGGGCCAGTAAAGCGGTACCGCCAGGAATGGTCTGGTCCCTTACCACAATGAGACCGGCGTTATGGTACTCTGCGCGCCTATTGCACTGGTCGATGCACTCGCCTGCGCACTTCTGGCTCGGAGAAAGAGTCAGAAGCCGTTGCGTCGATTAAAGTCCGCTGCGGAGCGACCAGTGCGGCCAGGTTTTACACTCGTCGAAATCATCATTGTTCTGGGACTCGTCGTAATCATTGGAGGGTTGGTCCTGACGGCGATTCAGAAGCCGATGGCGGGCCGCCGACTCCAGTTGGCCGCCGATCAGATTCGGGTGGAATGGGCCCGGGCACGGAGTCGTGCCATGGCCAGCGGCCAGATCTACTGCTTCGTCTGCGAACTGGGAGGGAACGGATACGCCGTCCAGCCATGGAGTGACGCGGGAATCGAGTCGGCTTCAACCGCGGAGGTGGATCAGTCGCTGCCGCCTCTGGATGGTGGCAATACTGGGGGTCTGTCCCAGCCAGGCTTTCCGAGTGGCGACACAAGCCTGGATATGGTGATCGCCGGTCGGAAAGAGTTGCCGGAAAAGATCACGTTCGCGGACCTCCAGGTGATGGATTCCGACCTCAGCGCCACCTTCTCAGAAGACGTCACCGGTTTGGGACTGGACGCATCCATGATGGGATCGCTGGGCACTGCCGCTCCCGCCGGGGGCACTTCGTCTGGTACGACCATCTTCTTCTTCCCGGATGGATCGACCAGTTCGGCCCTTCTGACGCTGCAAAACGAGTATGGGCGGCGGATTGATATCTCACTTCGAGGGCTGACGGGCTCGGTGCTGGTCGGGGATCCTTACAACGGAGAGCATGAAGAGGGCACGCTGGTCGGGCAGCAGGGCTCTTTGCCATGACCACCGCAGTGAACACGATTGTCCGAAAGAGTGACCGCAGACGGGGATCGCGGGGCTTCACGCTCCTCGAGGTGATCCTCGCACTGGCCATTCTTTTGACGTCATTGGCAGCGATCGGACAACTCGTGTACAACGCCTATCGAAACGCCGCTCGGGTCCGGGATCTGACGCGAGCGCAACTGATCGCGGAGTCGATTCTCGCCGAGCTTAACGCAGGAGCCCTGCCCCCGGAAACCGTGGCCGATGCTCCGGTGGAAGACATCGACGATACGGTGGAACCGGGCTGGCTGTACACTGTGGACATTGCCCCCCTGGAGTTAGATGGGCTGCTTAGCGTGCAGGTCACCGTGGCCCAGGATCCGAGTATGGTGGCCCACCCGGTTCAGTTCAGCCTGACACAATGGATGCTCGATCCAACCATGGAGTTCACTCAACCCGGCGAAGAGGAAGGTACGGGAACAACGTCAGCCAGCTCCGGCGAGAGCGGTTCCGGATCGTCGGAATCATTGAACGAGTAATCAAGCAGCGGGCAACCCAGCATGGAAACTGGCCAAGATGATGATTGACCCACGCGGCATCCCCCGGACGAGATCAGGCAGGCCTCGGTGGTATCGCCTCGGCCGTCCGCTGAGA
>NZ_JACIYL010000042.1 GCF_014359955.1 Thermogutta sp.
GCCCCGTCATCAAATGGGATTGAAAGCCTCGCCGTCCTCAACGGAGCTCACGACGGAGTTCCCGCCCACACGACCCCGCTTCCATCGGCTGCCTCTGCGCGACCGATTTCCCAGCAGGGAACGCCCTGGTCTTCGAGCTGATGGCGAATACTGGCTGCATAGTAACTGCTGACAACGAGGATCATCCCCAGACCGAGGTTAAACACGTTTTCCATTTCCTGCTCATCGATATCCCCGAGCCGCTGCACCCAGGAAAAAACGGGGGGCACCGGCCAGGCGGATTTGTCGAGAACAATCCGCACACCCGCCGGCACGATTCGCGACAGGTTTTCACGGATGCCGCCACCGGTGATATGGGCAATCCCATGAACCACCGTCTTGACCCGATAATACCGCAATACAGAGCGGATCGGCCGAACGTAAATACGCGTCGGCGTGAGCAGGGCTTGGCCCACGGTCATGCCCAATTCCGGAATGTGATCCTCCACCTTCAGGCCGGCCATCTCAAAGACCACTTTCCTTACGAGGCTGTAGCCGTTGGAATGGAAACCGGTTGAGGCCAGTCCCAACACAGTGTCACCAGGGGAGATGGCCTGTCCGGTGATGACGGAGCGACTCTCCACCACCCCCACGCAGAAACCCGCAAGATCAAAGTCCCCCGGCTGGTAAAGGTCCGGAAGGATGGCCGTCTCTCCGCCCAAAAGGGCGCAATCCGCCTGCCGACACCCTTCCACAATGCCTTCCAGCAGCTTTTCCAGAAGTGGCGGATCGTCCTTGGGCATCGCCACATAGTCCAGAAAGAAAAGCGGCTCCGCGCCGCAGCATAACGCGTCGTTGACACTCATGGCCACAAGATCAATGCCGACCGTATGGTAAACCCCTGCCAGCGACGCGACCTTGAGTTTGGTCCCCACCCCGTCCGTGCAGGCGACAAGCACGGGGTCCTGATATCGCCGCGCAAACAGCGGCCAGGGAAAGTCCAGACGGAACAACCCCGCGAAACCATTGGGCAAATCGATGGTCCGGGGTGTCATCGTCTTTCGCAGAAGCTGTGGGATTCGGGCCATGGCCTGGCGGTACAGGTCCAGGTCCACGCCCGCAGATTTGTATGTCGCTTTAGCCATTACCACGATCCCGGGTCACAAGACCTCTGTATTGCCACAAGTAGCACCGGCGGGCCGTGCCGAAAATCGGCGGGAGATTATTCCTCTGGCTGCGTGAGCCAGCAGCGGTTGGTTGAGCCAGCAGCACGACCGCCAAATGCATTTCAAATTTAAAATGGCATTGGGAACTGAAGCACGACCGGATATTCGCCCATTGTAAACCGCCATCCTACGGGCGACTATATGACGACGATGGCGATCCCGGCCGATGGGGCGAACATATCCCCGGTCTTGCCAACGATCGTGACATGCCACAAGTGAAAACCGTTGTAGGGGCCAATCGTGAACTATCGCTAACAATAGTTTGGGCCGGGCAGAACCGGGCCCTCGTTATGTGGAGTGCGGGGCTTCAGCCCCGCTTTCCGCGCGGGACTTCAGTCCGCGGTGAAAGGCAATGGATGATGGAGACTAGTTCGGTGGACCTGACAAGCAGGTCCCTCCGAAAAGTCCTTCGGAGGGGCACGCTCGTTGTGCCGGCCGATGCGAAGGGGAGCATCCAATCTGACAAGGAGGTCCCTCCGGGTTGAGGCCAACCCGTGCGGACGTTCGGGTGCCCATTGGCAGGGAAAGTGGGAATGTGGAGATGTGTCGGGGGCTATTGACTTACCGGTCCCTGTGGCGGTTAAAATAGAGCTAGACAACCTGGCAAGCCAGGCCGGTCAGCCTGCCGGAAGCAGCGGCGTTTGTCGTGGGGCATGTTGCCCGACCGGAGACCGCTTGATCCAGCCGAACAGCGAGGCTGGTCGGGGCTGGCCGACGGTGGTGCTTTTGTTGGTAGGACTGAGGCCTGAGCGTGCTAGGAGAGACGGATGGGCGATTAGCTCAGTTGGTTAGAGCACCAGCTCGACAAGCTGGGGGTCGCAGGTTCGAGTCCCGCATCGCCCACTGTGAAGGCCCCGGGGCGGTAGCTCAGTTGGGAGAGCGCTAGAATCGCACTCTAGAGGTCGGGGGTTCGAATCCCCTCCGCTCCATTATGTCATGGTGTAGCAATACGGCACGACGCGCGCTGAGTTGTGTAACATCGTGATTGAACAGGTCGTGCGGTTCACTCTTCTCTGTTCCGTTATCTTCGCGGTTCACTTTTCTCTGTTCTGTTATCTTGTCTGTTTTTGGTATCCGCTGTGGGGGGTCGGATGTGGGGGGCTCGGAGCTGCCTCTTGGGCCAGGAGTGGGGAGGATTCTGTGTCGGTGTTCCCCAAGCGGCGGTGGTGTCTGCTGTCCTGATGTGATCCCCCAGCGGCCAATGGATTGCATTTGAGGAATCGGCCAGCATTGCGGGGAGCGCTGCAGGTTCGGCAGGGTGAAGTGCCGCTTCAATCTCTCGCATTGGCTCTTCACGAAAGTACGGGCCACGCGCTTCGCAGGTGGAAGTGCTGCCGACCAGCACGAGGGCCGAAAAGGCACATTTCGGGCAACGCGGATGTTTTAGATTCATGCCGATCCGCGGTGCAAGCGGTGATGTAAGTCCCGGAAAGGCGTTTTGGGATGGGGTCCACCGGCCATAAGTGGGGATATCCCCGGAGTCATCCGCAGTTTTTCTCTCTCGTCGCATAGGAATCCGGGGTTTGTCGAGACCTTCTGCTCGGGCGAAAGTCAGCGTGGAGGAACCTGCTTGTCACGTCCACGTTTCCAACATGGATGATCCACCGGGTATCACCGGGCACGACAAGCCTGCCCCTGAATGGCATTCCCATTTTGCGGGCACGACGAAGGTTCACCGGTCGGGGCCATTCATACGTTGCCCGTATGAGACATGATGCACGCGGCATGTCCCAGCTCCTTGCAAACTGGGGAGAGATCAGGTGCCATCCCAGCTTGCAATGCGGCGGTTTGACAGCTAGAATATCGCCAAATTTATCTGAGCTTTTTGTTATCGTGGGCGACGGGATCAAACTTTTCTTTCAGTCCATCGTTTTCCAAAGTGGCACGCCGTATCGTGGGTGCGACGATGAAAGCGGTAGCCTCTTCCATCGCTAGCGCGGTCCTTGCGTCGATGATTTGGTGGGTGGGGTGGGGGGCTTTGCCCGGTTGGGCCCATTCTCAAAGATTCACCGATTTGCTCCACGGATACTCTGTGCAGTTGCCCAGCACGTGGTCGTGTAAAGCCGACGGGCGGAGGATTTGGTTCACAGACGGGACGCGATTTGTCGTCGTTCGGGCGGCCTCTCAAGGGCAGCTCCATGAGGTGATGCAGAACTGGTTCTGGGAACACCAGGCCCTGAAAACAGCTACGGGACGCGAGCAATTCGCTTTCCGAGAGCATGCGTGTGGGCTGATCGTTTTGGGTGACGGGCTGGGGTTCCCATATGGCCTCGAGCCGATGGCCGCTGTCAATTTCGGTCTAACGGGGACAACTCCAGAGGACTATCGGGAAGTCACAGTCTGCCTCCCAGGACAGAAGGGGGTGCTGCTGGTCACGTTCTTAGCCCCCCAGAAGACCTCGCGAAGAGGGTGGATGGAGATGGTGGACATCGCACGAAGCCTCGAGTTTGTGCCGCGGGAGAAACTTGTGGCCTGGAGTGTGCAGACGATCCTCGATTCCGAAACGGGCGGTCCTCTGGCAACGATTCATGTTCCCCGTGGGGCGGAATACCGGGGGCAGACCGTCACTCTGGGAACTCAACGCCAGCCGGCCATCTTTATCAGGCAGGGCGATTTCTTGTTCCGTCGGGACAATATCCTGCTGCAGAGCACAGTGCTCCAGACGCAGTTTGGTGGGAATGGGACGACGATCCTCAATATCAACGGCGCGGGTTCGGTGCAACCGCAACCGATTTTCCTTACCTCCGTGGATGACGTGGAAAAGCTCGTCCTCGGTATCTGGCAGTCGGAGACGAATGAATCCTGGTCGGTGACAAAGCATCGCGATATCCCCCCATCTCCCATGGAAAAGACTATGTTTCAGGAGAGTGCTCAGGCGTTCAATCAGACTGCGGCCGTCTATGGACGGAGCGCAACAGCCAGCATGATTAAACGGGAGCTGCGTGCGGAAGCGGGGACGCTTGTCCGTGAAGCGTTCCTGACCGGTTCGCTTTTCCTGGCGCAGCAAGCCGATTTCATCTCGGCCAGCCAGGATTGCACGGCGAGTTTCTCCGTCATGATGAGTCAGTTCACCAAAGAGAATGAAGAGCACGATCGCGGCGTTGTTTTGGGGATTATGGCCAGCGTGCGATTCAGCCCTCAGGCGGTTCTCGCCATCCTCGAGCGAAGTTCGATCGAGAATGCCAGGCTTAATCGAATGGTTCTGGAGATGGTCCAGGAACAAGAAGACTTCAACAGCCGGATGGCAACCGCCTGGACCAACGCTTTGAGTGATCAAACCTATGCCCGGGACCCCGCAACAGGCGAGATCATGCGACTCTACAAGCATGCATGGGACGAGACTGACTTCTGGCGGGATCCCGTCTGGAACACAGTGCTTGACGGCGTTGAACCGGGAAGCGAACTGGAGGATGTTCTCCGGTCGGAGGGTTGGCGTCGCCTCGACCAGTCGCTTGAGGGATTTCCGGAACAGTGGAAGTAAGCCTGCTTGGAAACAACCTCAAAGTTGTCCTGGCGTTTCCGGGATGAGCAACCCGACAATAGTAGTGGCGGGTCGTGAATTCTTTTCCCCACGGCACGCCCCATTAACTGAGATTCGCAGCCAAAAGCCTTGTCTCAACAACAGGCCTCTTTTCGGCAAGCGCGAGAAGGTGTTCTGTTTTCCCTTTGAGCGCTTGCGGCGATGATCGAGGGGATGGATCGGGCAATTCAAAACATCCTCGACCCACTCGATCGATGGGCACCCGCTGACCGCGCGCTGGTTATTTTCATCGGCGATAACGGGCTACAAAAACGCGAAGTAACCGGCCGGTTTGTGATGGAAAAGGAGCCATGTGGAGAGGCGGACTCCGCGTTCCAGCGAGTGTCTGCGGGCCGACCCATCTGCCGCCAGGCGGTGTGAGTGATCAGGTGTGTCCGACCCTGGATAGGGCCGCTTGAATCCTGCGCGTTGCCGGGATCCAGCCGAGCGAAACCTACCGGCCGGACGGAATCGCTCTACTGAAGTCCGTGGACGAGGATCACGCGGCAATCTCCCGCACCGTGTACCGGCGGGCATGAGCAGTCACTCCGCCTGGTGGGGCCCATGAGCGGTCACTCCACCTGGTGGGGCCCCTGACGCGGAGATTGGAAGTACCTTCGGCGTCGGGGAGGTGATAAAGTGGAGGGATATCTGTTGAATCTTGCCAACGATCCGGGTGAGAGCGGCAACCTGCTTGTGGCCCAACCGGATCTGGTAAGTCCGTTGCGTCAACTGTTGGAACACTGGGTAAAGACCTGAGACTGCAGCCATAACGGAGCGCTATGAAAATCATTGTGATCGAAGCCGACGGATTGCGGGCAGAATTTTTGGGGCCTTATGGCAACGACTGGGTGGAAACGCCGTCGCTCAATCGCATTGCCGCAAGTGGTTTTGTGTTCGATCACTGTCTGATCGGTTCACCCCACCGCGGTGCGCAAACGGCAGCGCTGTGGACAGGGCTCCATCCCACGCAGATGGCACTGGCCCAATGGGGAAGTTGTCATCCTCTGGCCGGTGGAAGTCGCGTGTCATCACGGGTTGAGGAGACTTCGGGGACAGGTATTTCCCGGGAGGGCTCCACATGGCGGTGCATTGTGTCGTCGTTGCGGGAACGTGGCTGGAAAACGGTTCTCGTCAGTCCGGAAAGATCCGTGCTGGCACACCCGCTGGCTCAATCTTTTGAGGAACATCGTTTGATTGGTGGGGGCTCAGAGGACGTCGGTGATGCAGAGCGGATGTCCATCCGGGTTGTCCGGGGGGAACCGGAGATGACTCCGCTTGGACGACCCGCGGAAGACTGGGGGGAAACCCGCACGGCTCTGGTGTTTTCGGAAGTGTGTGAAGCGCTGTCACAGATGGAAGGGGCTGCCCTGGTATGGTGCCATCTTTCCGACCTGCGAAATCACTGGGACGCACCGCTGGCAATGCGAATGCGGCACCATGAGGAGGGTGATCCCGAGCCCTGGCCGGGTACCAATGTCCCGCGGCTCTGCTTTCGGGGAGAGGTCGATCCCGACTGGCTATTGCCGTTTGTTTCGGCTTATGCCGCGCAGGTGGAAGTTCTCGACCTTTGCCTGGCCGGGTTGTGGAGCACACTGGAGGAACTCGCCCATCGCGAGCCGTGGATGCTGGTCATCACCTCAGGCCGGGGAATGCCCCTGGGGGAGCACGGATGGCTGGGCACGTGGCATACGCCGTTGCACGCGGAACTGCTTCACGTTCCCTTGATCATGGCGTTTTCCGACGGAGTCGGACAATCGGAGCGGAGTCAGGCCCTTGTGTATCCGCATGATCTGGCGGCCAGTATCCTGGGTGTGGCGGGCGTGGACATGTCCGTCGGACAGAGCGAGGGGACGATCCTACCCGATAAGACACGGGTTGCGATCGGCGGGGAGGATCTTCTTCCGATTATTCGCGGAGAACTCGATCAGGTGCGAGATCGCCTCTTCGTTTGGGATGGACATCAGACTTTGGCTGTGCGCACGCGTGGTTGGTTTGCCCAGGTACGGCTGGTCGGTCAGGAAGACGTCGAGGAGATCGCGGATTCCTCAACGGCAACGGACAACGGTGAAGAGACAATTGCCGAGGACTGGATCGCTCAAGATCTCACCACCGTGAGTGCCAGGGCAGACCTTGCCAATCTGGTCAAAATGAGAACCCAAGAGGGAGAGGACTCGCTGAGCGACTGGGAAATCGAAGAACTTCGCCGCCGGGTCAGGCTGTTCGTGAAACCCGATGACCGCTGGGAGGTGAATGAGGTGGCCGATCGATGTCCTCAGATTGCCGGCGAGTTTCTGAAAATGACTGCGGAGTTCCTTTACAGTTTTCAGACACTAGCAGACGCATCCGAACAGGATGGGCGTCTGGTGTTGTCGGTGTTACCGGACGAGCTTGTCAAGGGTCCAGAAGCCTGAAAGGAGTTGCCCCATGATGCTGCAGCGCGGTGTGATCTGCCTGGGAGTGATGGCCTTCGCTATTTCGGCGTGCTGCCCGGCTGGAGGTGAACCGGTCCAGAAGACGGTTCCCGGGGTCGTCATCGACCATTCGCCCCAGACGAGCAAAATCTACATCGGATCGCCGAGCCTCGCGGTGCTTCCGGATGGGACGTATGTCGCCTCTCACGACGAATTTGGACCAGGGTCCACCGAGCACGAAAGGGCGAAAACCCGGGTTTTTATCTCAAAGGATCGTGGTGAAAGCTGGCAGCACGTGGCTGATGTGGAGGGGCAGTTCTGGTCCACGCTGTTTGTTCATCGCGGGCATCTTTATCTATTGGGGACGTGGAGTCACTACGGCAATCTCGTCATTCGACGCTCCGACGATGGGGGGCGGACCTGGACGTCGCCGGAGGATGAGAAGAGCGGGCTGCTTGCAAAAGGACGCTTTCACTGTGCGCCCGTGCCCGTGGTTGAATACAACGGCCGAATATGGCGGGCAGTGGAAGACACCACCAATCCGCGGCAGTGGGGGCGATCGTTTCGTGCCCGGGTGATCTCGGCCCCTGCCGATGCCGACCTGCTCGTGGCGGAAAACTGGACGCTGAGTGATCCGTTGCCGGGCAATTCGTCGTGGCTTGGTGGGCGATTCGGTGGGTTTCTGGAAGGAAATATTGTGATCGATCCGGCGGGTGAGATTCTCAACATTTTGCGGGTGGCCTGCCCCGAGGGAGGAAAAGCCGCCGTGGTTCACGTGGACCGTGACGGGCGAACGCTCCGGTTTGATCCCGATCAGGATTTTGTGGATTTTCCGGGCGGGGCCAAGAAATTCACCATCCGCTTCGATCCGCAGTCCCAGCGGTACTGGTCGCTCGTCAATTGGGTGCCACCCAAATATCAAGGACTGGACGCGGCAAGGGTCCGCAACACGCTCGCGTTGGTGGCGTCGCGCGATTTGCGGCATTGGGAAATCCGCACCGTACTCCTTCACCATCCGGACACCCAGCGACACGCCTTCCAGTACCCCGACTGGCTGTTCGACAGGGACGACATCATCGCGGCCATTCGAACTGCCTACGACGACGAGGCAGGCGGTGCCCACAATGCTCACGACGCCAATTATCTCACGTTCCACCGATTCAAGCGCTTTCGCGAGTTGACGATGCGCGATTCTGTCGTGCCGCTTGCGGATCTGGGGCTGACAGACAAGTGACACTTCACGCCGTAGGAGGAGGTGGCCAGGGATACTGGTAAGGTGGCGGGGGTGGAGTGTATTCCGGGGGAGGAGCGAGGCGCTCTTCGGTCCGCTGGGGAGGCAGATGGTCACTCATCACCAGGAGGAGGAAGCGGTAAAGGACGAGCACCACGGAGGCTCCGCCCAGTGCCGCCACAAAGCCCAACGGGCTGATGGGGTTGAATTCTTCCAGACCGCATACCGTTTCCATAAAGAGAGGTCCGACCACCGCCCCGATCACGCCGATGAGGACCGTGCCCAATGGTCCGCTCGGTTCGCGGCCGGGAAAGATGACTCGCGCGAGCAGGCCGACGACGGTCCCGAATCCCAGCCAGACCAATACCAGGTCGATCCAGTACTCGGCCAGGAGAGGGAGTCGGAATGGAAAGTCCATGCTGGCACGTGCTCCCACAAAAAATGCCCCGGCGGATGTCGGGGCACTTGAACAGCACAACTCCCAAACAGATGCCCGTCGCGCGGGTGCTCCGGGTTGGGCACCGCTTTCGCGGCGGGGCGGGCTCCGCGTTGCATGCAATTTCGGGCCTAGCGGACCGGGGCTTGCTGCATCTGCTGGGCCTTGGCCTGTTGAAGCGCCGCCGCCTCGCGCGCAAGCTTGAACTCCGGACCCGGCGCGAAGTACTGCACGTCATCTTTCATGTAATAGGGGCTGGGAAGGGTCTGCCCTCCGACATCCACCTGGCACCCAGTGCCCAGCAGGAGCATTCCCAGCGAGACCCCACCGAGCAGCAGAAATGCAGCCAATGTGCGTGATTTTCGGCCGTCCATTCGCGACCTCCGTGTTCCTGATAGGGCCGTGTTTCGACGCCAGTGTTTTCTCGTCACCTACCCCCGAGAGGGCCGTCCATCCTTCCCGGTTTTCCTTCCCGATCCAGCACTCCCGGTTCGGCTCGCCACAGACGTGAGCATTGAATCACCGAGCGGACCGGCAAATCCGTTATTTCCGTTATCGTCCGTACGGGAGGCAGACTTTAGCCGCCTATTAGCGGGAGGCCGGAAAAAGTCGTAAGATCGAATAAGGGCGGTTGTCATCCGCCAATGGGGACAAGAAGGGACCGGGTTGAAAGACCGGTCGGGCGAAAGGCCGTGGTCCCGGTGGTTGCCGCTATGGGCAACCGGCTCCCTCGGTTGGTTCCTTTGCTCTGGCATCCACAGGCGAGCTCCATGAAAGCATCAAAAATCTTCCGGCTGCGTTTTGGTGAACGGGGACCTCGTCGCGGCATTTGTGCCGGGCTGAGGCTGCTGGTCTTCGCGCTGGCGCTTTTGGCCGGTGGTTTTTTCTCCAAATTGGGACTGGCGCAACTGAGTTCCGGGGGACAGGTGCCCCAACCCCTCTATTACAGTGGCCTGGAACTGATGCATGAGGGGGAATTCCGCGATGCGCTCCAGATGTTCGACACGTGCTACCGGAGCGCCATGAAATTCGGTACACGGCGATTCATGGATTCCGTGTGCTATCTCGCGATGATGGGGGAATGCTACTACCAGATGGGGCAGCTTGATCGGGCGTACGAGAGCTATTCCGCCGCCCTGGAAATTGCGCTGAGCTATCCCACCTGGCTGCAGCAGGTGATCCTTCCACCGACGGGAGCAAGCCCGCTCAGCAGTGCCAATCGGCCCATTCCCTGGGGACAGAGAACCCGCACCAATCCCGTGGGGCAGGTACCCTCCACAGGCCTGTACACCTACTCCCAGATCATTGTGGATCCCAGTTTGCTGGAAAGAGGCGCCATTGTTCCCCAGGAGGCCCGGGCCATCAATGTCGTGGAAATCATCCGCTGCACAGCGCTGGCGTTGCGTCGGCGGATTGAGCTACTGGGTCCTCTGTCGCTCGCCGATCCGCTGAGCAAGCCGGCATCGAGTGTGTTTTCCGTGCAGTACACCCAGCCGAATCATTGGTCGCAGTGCTGGGGCGATCTTCTGGCAGGGCTGAGCGCGGTCAGTGAAGGCCGCTTGGATGCGGCGATCCCGCTTCTCACTCGTTCGACGACCGTTGCCGGCAGATTTGAGCACCAGCTTTCGGGGATCGCTCTCATCGAGCTTGGAAAACTGGCGCTGGCTCGTGGGGATTATGGCGCCGCGATCAATTTTTTCCAGGAGGCCAGTTACGACGCGTTTTACTATGGCGACGGGCTGATGCTGGAAGAGGCCCTGCGTTTGGCGGCGGTCGCCCATTTGGTTGGCCGGTCGCAGACAGTTTACCCGGTGCTGCCCACGGCCCTCGCCTGGGCGAAGACCAAGCGGATTCCCTTCATTCAGGCCAGTTTGGACGTCAGTTTGGCGGAGCAGGCCCTGGCGACCAACAATCTGGCGATGGCATCTTCGGCCCTGGATGATGCCCAGAGCATCGTTTCCCGGCGGCAGATGAGCACTGGTCGAGTGGCGGCCCGGCTGGCGTTTCTGCGAGCAGCTTTGTTGCTTCAAAGCGGTGCCACATCGCAGGGACAGGCGGCCCTCAACGCGGCGCTGCCTGCGATGCGGAGTACCTCCCTCTGGCTTTTTCAGATTTCGCGGCTTTCTCAGGTGTACGCGTCGGGGCAAATCGGTCTGCGTGGGCCGATCACGCCCCGTACAGCCCACGAGCTTTATCAACTCCTGTTACGGGACCCCACAAATCTCGACTGGGCCATCGATCCGCTGGAGTGTCTGGCCGTCATTTCGACTCCTCATCCGACGCTCTACGATCAGTGGTTTGCCATCGCCTGGCAGAGAAAGCAATGGGAGGATGCCCTGGAAATAGCCGACCGTGCCCGGCGACACCGATTCCAATCGGCTCTCCCGCTGGGAGGACGGCTGGACGCCTTGCGGCGGCTTCTTGAGGCGCCGGAAGTCCTCCTCGATAACCAGGCACGCCAGGAGCGGCAAAACCTGCTCGCGCGATATCCCCAGTTCGCCGAACTCAGCAAACAGTCCCGGCAGTTACGCCAGGAGCTTACCACAACCAGTCTCGTCCCAAAAAACAACGAGGAGCAGGTGGCCCTCCAGAAAAAGTGGGATGCCTGGATGGAAGTCCTGAGAAAACAGGAGAGTCTCCTCCGTGCAATGGCTGTGGACCGCACTGCTGTCGGTGTGCCCTTTCCGCCTGTCATCCCGACCAAGCAGATTCGCCAGCAGCTTCCACCGGGTACTGTCCTGTGGACGTTCTTTGTCGCCGGGAACGATGTTTTTGTCTTTTATGTCACCAATGATCAGTATGACACCTGGCAGCTCCGCGGCGGACAGGTGGCGGTCCAGAAGCTGCTGAGCCAGTACCTGACGCAGCTCGGGTTCCTGGACGGCAACCGCGAATTTACGGTCAAAGACGTGACAGAGACGGCCTGGCAATCGGCGGGCGCCAATCTGCTCAATTACCTGGTGGCGGGCTCAAAAGCCGATCTGGCTGCCGATTTCGACCAACTGATCATCGTCCCGGATGGCTTTTTGTGGTATCTCCCGTTTGAAACGCTCAGTGTTAAGACAAATAACGGATATCTTCCCCTCGTCGCCAAACACAAGATCTATTACGCGATTTCGTCGAGTTCCGCCGTGATGGGTGGAGGGGCCAGTCTTCCGCCGCAGCCTCGAACTCTCGACTTTCAGGGACGCCTCAACCCA